>WGBC01000047.1 GCA_015494535.1 Nitratiruptor sp.
ATGGACAGTTTGGTTATCAGCTTGGAATGATGCCTCCAGGACTATTAAGTGGTGCAGATGCTGAAGCAGTCGCAGAATATGTGGCTAACGGGTTTAAGGGTAATGATAAAGGTGCTGAACTTTATCAAAGTACTTGTGCCAGCTGTCATGGACCTGATGGTACTGGTATGAATGGAATGGCTCCGAATTTGAAAGAGTATGATGATACGATCATTACTAAAGTGCTTGAACATGGTAAAAAAGGTATTATAGGTACAATGCCATCATTCAAAGGTAGATTGACTCCGGTACAAGAAAAAGCGGTTGCTACTTATATCCGCTCATTAAGTGAAGGAGCGTAATATGGAAAATAGAAGTATATGGGCATTTCATGGACTTACTGGATATTTCATCGCAGTAGCTCTTTTGCTAAGTATATTAGCTTTCTTAACTACAGCAGCAATTAAGACGCAAAGTGCAACTGCTCAACAGTCATATGAGGTAAAAGATCCTTTTGGTATCAAAAAATTTGGCCCGGATCTTGAAAATGAAAAACACATTGTGATTCATGGTGAACCTGTTGGTGGAGATTCTCTTCATAAATACCAATTTACAAAATAGGAGTGGGCTATGGTCGATAAATTAGAAGCTATTATTGCTTGGATGCTTTTAGGAACTGCAATTATCACTTTGTGGGCAGTTGCAACTCCTCATCATGCGTATGTTGGCTAATGGGTAGCCTCGCTTTTAAAAGGGCTTTTGCCCTTTTATTCTTAGTTACTACTTTTACGTTTGCACAGATTATTCTTAAAAACGATGCTATATTGCCGCAAAAAACAATCAAGAAAATAGAAGAGATTGGCAAGGAACTTCGCCAAAAAACCGGTGTAACTCTCTATGTGGCAGTAGTGAAGAAGATGGATCAAAAACAGATAGTCGATTTCGAAAAATCGTTAGCAAAAGATCTCAAGCCCCCTTTTATACTCCTGACTTTGAGCGTTGAAGATCAAAAAGTGGACATCTACAGTTCAGATGATGTTAAAAACCGCTTCGACAAAGAGCAAATTCTTAGCCCATATCCTTGGGAAGGCAGTATTATACCGATACTTACCGCGCATTTCAAAAACCAGCAAGCGGCAATAGAGGCAGCTATCCTCAATGGTTACTCAGAAATAGCAGAACAGGTGGCCAAAAGTTATGGTGTTAAGCTTAAAAGCGCTATAGGAAATACAAATAGAAATATCTATTATTGGCTTCGCATAGTCTTTTACTCTATAATCGCATTGATTTTTCTCAACTTTGTCTACAGGAGATATATAAAGCGATGAACAAAAACTATTGGCCACACTTCATAATCGGACTTGTTCTATTTGCAATAGGACTAGGTGTTTGGACTGTAAAAGTAGCAATCGACAATCCTGTGGAGCTGGATGATACCTACATGATGAAATACCAGCAAGTGGATGAAAAGATTTATGATATCATGAAAATGAAGCAAGAGTTTGCAAAAGAGTATAGACTCGTTCCCCTTACCAATAAACTTGACTATCCAAATGCTACATTTGCATTTATGATACTTTCCAAAAAAGATGGCAAGCCTGTAGAGGGTATGGATGTGATTGTGCTCTTTACAAGACCAGACACTACAAAGTACGACATCAAAGTCAAAGCTATCTACAAAGATGGTAAATATGTGGCGCACGCGAAATTGCCACTTAAGGGAAGATGGAACGTATTGCTGAAAATTGATAAAGACAAACTCACTGTCTATGAGAAATATAAACTCTCAACGCTTCGCCCCATAAAGCTTAAGAATAGCTAAAATTAAGTCAAAATTAAGCAAAAGATAAGTACAATCTCACTCATCAAAACTGTAAAAGGGTTTTCAAGATGAAGTTTACAAAAATGGTAAAGCCAAATGAAGTTGAACGCAAATGGCATGTAATCGATGCCGATGGTAAAACATTTGGTAGATTAATTACAGAAATCGCGACACTGCTTCGCGGCAAACATAAGCCTTACTATACTCCACACGTTGATTGTGGCGATTACGTTGTAGTTATCAATGCATCCAAAGTAAAAGTGACAGGAAACAAAGAATCAAAAGAGTATCATAGACATACTGGTTATTTTGGTGGTGTTAAAAGCGAAAAACTTGCAACGCTTCGCGAAAAAAATCCTGAGAAACTTTTCAAACTCGCGACTCGCGGTATGCTGCCAAAAACGAAACTTGGAAGAGCGATGCTCAAAAAGCTCAAAGTATACCCAGGTAGCGAACATCCTCATACAGCACAAGTAAAGGGAAACTAAGATGAGTAGATTTTATGCCACAGGTAAAAGAAAAACTGCCGCTGCGAAAGTTTGGCTAAGCAAAGGAAGCGGTAAGATAATAGTAAATGGAATGAGCCTTGATGAGTGGTTGGGTGGTCATGAAGCGTTAAAGCTTCGCGTAAGACTCCCGCTTGTTTTGACAAAAATGGAAGAGAGTGTAGATATCGTTGCAAAAACACTCGGTGGAGGCTATGCTGCCCAAGCGGACGCTCTTAAGCATGGTATCTCAAAAGCACTTTGTGAAATGGATGAGAGCCTTCGCCAAGTACTCAAACCTCATGGTCTACTTACGCGAGACGCAAGAGTTGTTGAACGTAAAAAATACGGAAAACACAAAGCAAGACGCTCTCCGCAATTCTCAAAAAGATAATTTCTGGCCGGCTTTGGCCGGCTTCTACTTTCTACCCCTTTTTCTAAAGGATTCTCTATGCTCAAAGATATTACGCCTAGCGAACTTAAAAAGCTCAAAGATGAAGGTGCTGTACTCATCGATATAAGAACTCCTATGGAATGGATGCAAACGGGGGTAGTGCCAGGATCACATCTTTTGACCTTTTTTGATGAGTATGGCAATTACAACATCGATCAATTTATGCAAGAGTTCAAAAAACTGGTACCCACTACCGATACCCCTTTTGTCTTGATTTGTCGTACAGGAAGCAGGACTGCAACTGTAGGCAACTTTTTAGCGAACCAATTGGGATATAGCAATGCCATGCACCTAGCTGGCGGCATTTATGCATGGAGTGCCGATGGCAATAGCTTTGAAGCGGTAAATAATTTGTGATATAATGATTTTTATGAGAATTGTAGCTTATGTATTATTCATCGGATTTAGTCTATTTGGCGCGAAACTCTCCATAGAATCCGGCAATCAACTGAAACTTGCCGGCACCCTCTTTCAAGATAACTGCGCAATCCTTACTATCAATGCAAAAGTAGTAGGGACTAAAGATGATCGCAATGGCACCGATGAAGTAGTGTTCAAAATTTACAACGACGGAAAACTGGTAAACGTTACAACAGCAAGCGTGCCTGTATTGCAGGCAAAAGATCTCAACATGACTATTTTGCTCAAGAATCTTCAAGATACAAAATCACCTGGTATTGCAATAGAGTGTGAGGAGTTGGGTATCTATGTAGATCCATTTTATTTACAAAAAAGTGATGAGAACTGCAGTGAATATCTCAATATGAAAAAAGTGAATAGAGAACTACAAAATATCTGCCCTAACTTACGTTATTTTGGAGTAAGCTGCGATTAAAAGAAGAGGTGTACTTTTGTGCCTTTGTCCACTTCGCTCTCTATTTTTATTCTGATATCTAGTTCGTCGCAAAGCTTTTTAACAATGCTCAGTCCTATGCCAATGCCCCTATCGCTCTCTTTATAGAACCTGTCAAAGACCCTTTTGCTGTTCTTGATTCCCTTGCCGCTATCTTCGATGATTATATGCTGTTTGTCTATAATAACTCTTACAAAGCCATTCTTTTTGTTGTATTTGCATGCGTTGGAGAGAATGTTGTCTATGATGCGCGTAAAGAGATCTTTTTGTGTCATGATTTGAAGTTTTGTATTTTCTATGAGTTCGAAGCGCAGATCGGGGTAGAGACTTTTGAAATAGGCTATGCGATCTTTAATCAGATCGTTGCAAAGGATTTTGTCTTTTTCGGATTTGATGTTTTTGAGAAAAAGTTTAAGATTTTCTTGTAAAGAGACAATTGTATTGAGGCTCTGCTCAATTCTATCGATAAATGGGCTTTTGCATTCTCTTTTTAGCATGACGAGATTGATCATCATGGCAGATATCGGTGTGTTGAAATCGTGCAGGATATCTTTAATGAACTCTTGGTTAATATGGAGAGCTTCGCGGATAGGTTTGAGCGTGTAGAGTGTGAGCAAAAACGAGATTCCCATTATAATGAGTGAAGCAAAGATAAAGATGGAGACGATTTTTTGCTGCAGTTCACTGAGATCCTTTTTGAAATCGCTTATCGCATAGCCAACTTTTAGAAGGTATTTTTTGGAGTAAGGGATAGGATAGAATGAGTAGAGCTCTTTGCTGCTCTCGTAAAGCTTGTTGATGACAAGCTCATTTTTTTTGGGGAAAAAGTTGTAAGTGAAGTCCTTACATCCTAGGGTGTAGCTGCAGATGTGCATGCGATTGAGTAACAGCTCTTTGGCATCCTTTTTCTTATCGATATAGAAAAAGACAAAAATGATACTGAGCATGATCTCAAGCAACAAAAAGAAGAGTAGGAAGTTTTTAAGGAGCGACTCTTTTTCGCTGCTATTCAAGAATGTAGCCTTTGGAACGGATATTTCTAATAGGCAGATCGTAGCGGTTTTTGAGCTTATTTATGGTTACGCGTAAGGCTACGTCAGAAGGGTTGTTCATATGGGTTAAAAGCTGCTCTTTTGTGACGATTTTACTCTTGTTCTCTATGAGGGTTTTGAGGATTTTAAACTGAACTTCACCGATGGTCTCTGGATGGCCATCCACAATCACGAGGCTATTTTTGGGATCGAGAACGATGTTGTTGTATGTGATATGCTCGCTTTTTTGCTCATTTGGCGCAAATTTCGATTTGATGCGGATGATAAGCTCTTGCGGGTGAAAAGGTTTTTTGATGTAATCGACCGCACCCAATTGAAAAGCTTCCGATATGGTATCAAGAGTTGTAAGCGCAGTTATGAAGATAACCGGTGTATTATCCTCCGCTTCTTTGAGCTCTTTGATGATCTCTAGCCCATTTTCACCGGAGAGGTTGATGTCGAAAAGATAGAGATTGTAGTTTCGCTCGAATGTAAGATCTAGAGCATCTTGCGCGCTATATCCTATATCGACATCGAAACCTTCCAACTCTAAAAAATCTTTGAGGCTTTGTGCAAGGAGTTTGTCATCCTCTACGAGCAAAATCTTCAAATTGCCTCCTTTTATCTATCAGAAGTTTATCAAAATATTGTTATGATTATGTTAAAAATTTATGGGGTGAAGCGATGAGAAAATTGCTACTTATTTTCATAGTAATGTTTGCTGGCTACGCTTCTACGCTTCATTTAGCAATCAGTGCCGCTCCTAGCCGCGTCAATCCTCTTTTAGCCACCGACAGTGCGAGTGCAGAGATTGCTTCATGGGTTTTCAATGGGCTTTTCAAGTATGATAAAGATGGCAAAATCGTAGGGGATTTGGCGAAAAGTTGGAGATTTTTAGATGATACCACGCTGCAAGTTACGCTTAAAGATAACGTCTATTGGCACGATGGCCAAAAGTTTAGTGCCCAGGATGTGCTCTTTACTTATCAATTAGCAACTTCGAAGAAGGTCTTCACCCCTTATGCCAACGAGTTTCGCTACGTAAAAAGCGTGCAAGCTATAGATGCCAACCATCTTGTGATTCACTACAAAAAACCCTACTTCAAGGCTCTGCAGGTATGGATGATGGGGATATTGCCAAAGCACGTTTTGGAAAACGAAAAAGATATCATGACGAGCAGTTTCAACCAGCACCCTATTGGCACCGGTCCATACAAGTTAGAGGGTTTCGAGGTTTCCAAAGATATCGTTTTGTATGCCAACGAGCGCTATTTTGAACATAAACCAAACATTGATACTATTATCTATCACTTTTTGCCCGATCCTGCTACGCAGTTTTTGATGCTTCGATCCAAAAAGTTAGATGTCGGTGGAATTAGCCCATTGCAGTATGAGCGTCAAATTGATGATAATTTTCGCTCTTTTTACAACGTTTTCGAACAGCCAAGTCACAGCTATACCTATTTGGGATTCAATCTCAAACTTAAAAAATTCCAGGACAAACGGGTGCGAGAGGCGATAAATATAGCAATTGACAGGCAGGAGATGATCGATATTTTGTTTTTTTCTCATGCAAGAATCTGTACGGGTCCCTTTATGCCGGGAACTTTTGCTTTCAATGAAAAAATCAAACCGCCAAAGCCAAATCTCATAAAAGCTAAAAAACTTTTGAAGGAAGCTGGCTACACAAAAAAGCATCCTTTGCGTTTTGAGATCGCCACAAACTCCAATAACTCCATTAGAATGTACGCCGCGCAGATTATTCAATATCAATTGGCAAAAATAGGCGTAAAAGTAAAAATTAAGGCAATGGAGTGGCAGGCGTTTTTGAATACTGTAGTTACGCCTAGGAAATTTGAGGCGATTCTTTTGGGCTGGGCTTTGGGACTCACGCCCGACGCTTACTCTATCTGGCATAGCAAAGAGGCGAAACTTGGCGGCTTCAACCTCGTAGGATATAACAACAAAAAGGTAGATAAGCTCATCGAAGAGGCCGAAAGTACCATCGATATGCAGAAATTATCAAATATTTATCAGAAAATTTTCGCTCTTATCGTCAATGATATTCCTTATGTATTCCTCTATATTCCAAATTCCATTACCGTAGTCAACAAATCCATTCGCCACGTTACGCCATCGATAATAGGTATTATGCATAATGAAATAGACTGGATAAAGCCATGATACTAATCCTATACGTAGCAAGTAATCATAAGAAATCGATGTGAGTTTTGAATTAAGAGTAGTTTCATCTTATTTTAGGGATAATTGTTTCTAATAGATATTTAAGAAGTAGTTGATTACAATTTAGTATCAAATTAGCGAGAGGAGCAAGTATGTTAGAGATACGATGGCACAGCCGCGCCGGACAGGGTGCAGTAACCGGAGCGAAAGGTTTGGCCGATGTGGTAGCAAATACAGGTAAGTATGTGCAAGCGTTTGCCTTTTATGGCTCTGCAAAAAGAGGTGCTGCGATGACTGCATACAACAGGGTTGATGATCAGCCGATTCTCAACCACGAAAAATATATGCGACCAGATTATGTTTTGGTCATTGACCCAGGTCTTACCTACACTGCAGATATCACGGCAAACGAAAAAGAGGATACGAAATATATCATCACTACGCATCTATCCAAAGAGGAGCTCATCAAATCCCAGCCAAAGCTAGAGGGTAAAGAGGTGTATGTGGTGGATTGTATGCAGATATCTTTGGATACGATCGGTAGAGCGATCCCCAATACCCCAATGCTTGGAGCATTGATGAAAGTTTCTGGCATGTTTGATCTAGACTATTTCCAAGAAGCGATGAAAAAAGTGCTCTCCAAGTTTCCACAAAAGATTATCGATGCGAATATGGCGGCGATTGAGCGCGCATACAATGAAGTGAAATAAAGGATAGGCAATGGCAAAAGACCTCAAAGAGATCAAAGATATTAACGAGATAAAAGATTTAGGATGGGATGAACTGATTCCTGGGGCCGCGCTTTTCTCTTTTACAGAGCCGGTAGAGGATGTAGTGGAAGTTCCAATGGATGAGCGGCCTTATGCAGCCACCAACTCACATGAATGGCAAGTGGGTGACTGGCGAGTGGAAAAGCCGGTATACAATAGAGACCTTTGTATAGATTGTCAGTTTTGTTGGGTATTTTGTCCAGACATGTCGATTTTGAGTCGGGATAAAAAGATGATAGGCGTTATTTACGAGCACTGCAAGGGCTGTGGGATCTGTGTGGAAGTGTGTCCAACCAATCCAAAATCGCTTTTGATGTTCCCTGAGCACACCGACAACAATGAAGCACTTGCGATGTGGCCAAAAAAAGAAGAGAAGAAGTAAAGGATAGAGTATGGCAAAAAAGTATGAACTTAATGAAGTAGAGGTTTGGGATGGCAATATGGCGGCTGCTCACGCACTGCGCCAAGCACAAGTGGATATCTTGGCCGCCTATCCTATTACACCATCGACGCCAATTGTGCAAAACTACTCCAAGTTTTTGGCTGATGGATATGTTGATGGCGAGTTTATAATGGTGGAGTCAGAGCACTCGGCGATGAGTGGGTGCGTGGCTGCGAGTGCCGCGGGAGTAAGAGCTGCTACCGCTACGAGCTCTCAGGGTTTTGCACTCATGGTGGAGGTGCTTTATCAAGCAAGCGGTATGAGGCTTCCAATAGTTTTGACTGTGGTCAATAGGGCGCTAGCCGCACCTCTTAACGTTAATGGCGATCATTCCGATATGTATCTTGGGCGAGATGCTGGATGGATTAACCTATGTAGCTACAACCCACAAGAGGCATACGATTTGACGCTTATGGCATTTAAAATCGGTGAAGATCTCAATGTAAGACTCCCTGTAATGGTGCATCAAGATGGATTTATATGTTCGCACACGGCACAAAACGTGCGTCCTTTGCAAGATGAAGAAGCGCAAGAGTTTGTAGGCGAATACAAGCCAGTCAACTCAATGCTTGATGTGGCAAACCCGGTAACGCATGGCGTGCAGACGGAAGAGGATTGGCACTTTGAGCACAAGGCACGCCAGCATCACGATTTGATGAACTCTGTATCAGTAATTAAAAAGGTGTTTGCAGAGTTCAAAGATCGCACAGGCAGAGAGTACGATCTTGTCTATACATATAAGATGGATGATGCGGATGTAGCGATTTTCGCATTGGGCACGACCGTAGAGAGTGCTCAAATTGCTGCGGATCAGATGAGAGAGAAGGGCATCAAAGCGGGAGTAGTGAGTTTACGCGTATTTCGCCCATTCCCATTCAATGAAGTGGCTGAAGCTCTTAGCAACGTCAAAGCTATTGCTGCTATGGACAGAAGTGCGCCTGGCGGAACTTTTGGGGCACTTTTCAACGAAATTAGCGCTTCGCTCATGGCGCATGGCAAAAAACCAGTTGTGCTCAACTATATCTATGGACTTGGTGGACGAGATACGACTATAAATATGTTAAAAGAAGTGTACGAGGATCTTGACAAGTGTGCAAAAGCCGGCGAAGCCGTCGTTCCATTGCAACAATTCATAGGCCTACGAGGTCCTAAGCTATCGTTTTATTAAGAGGGGGATGTTATGGTAAAAAAGATTAAAAACTTAAAAGAGTTTTCACTCTCAAATGACAGGTTCGAGGGCGCGAACCTCATGTGTCCTGGCTGCTCGCACAATATTATCGTGCGTGAAGTCCTCAACGCTACCGACGATCCTGTAATCGTAGCAACCGCTACAGGGTGTTTAGAGGTTTGTACGGCGGTCTATCCAAAGACAAGCTGGGATGTAAGCTGGATTCATATCGGGTTTGAGAATGCGGCAGTGGCTGCAGCGACGGTGAGTGCTGCATATGAAGTAATGAAGAAAAAGGGCAAGCTCCCGCCTGCTACGCAAAAGATGGTAGATGAAGGAAAAGAGCCAAAAATCGTAGCGTTTGCTGGTGATGGTGGAACATACGATATCGGTTTTCAGTCACTAAGCGGTGCGTTTGAGCGAGGCCACAACTTTATGTATGTGTGTCTTGACAACGAAGTCTACGCCAATACAGGCGGTCAGAGAAGCTCATCTACGCCAATAGGAGCCAGCACTACCACAAGCCCTGCTGGAAGCGTGAGTTATGGCGAAAAGATGATGAAAAAGAGCATGGTAGAGATTATGGCCGATCATGGTGCTCCATATGTTGCACAAGTGAGCCCAAGCAAATGGAAAGATTTGGTCAAGAAGGTACAAAAAGGCTTTGAGGTCTATGGACCGGTCTATATTAATGCCCAAAGTGCCTGTACGACTGAATGGAAGCATGCTCCAGAAGATACCATCGAAGTAAGTGATCTGGGAGTGGATAGCTGTGTATGGCCACTTTATGAGATTATCAACGAGCGCGACGAACACGGCATAATCTACAGCACCAAGCTTAATATTACATATAGACCAAAGAAAAAGATCCCAGTAGAAGAGTATCTAGCGGCACAGCCGAGATTTCGTCACCTCTTCAAGCCAGAAAACCGCCATATTATCGATCTATGGCAAAAGGCGGTGGATGCAAGATGGGAGTACTTGCAAAGAAGAGAAGAGGCCGGAGTATAGATGAGTTATATCTACTCTACAATCAAAGAGAAGATTGCAGAAGAGGCGAGGAAGTTCGAGTGTATCTCCAGTAGATACGAGCTTCCTTTTTGCCTACTACTCATCTACTTTGACGATGACGAGGATATAAGCCAGATTATTACATCAAATACCAGATGCGCAGATAGATTTGTAAAAATTGACGATCACTACTATGCACTGCTATTTTTTGCCAACAGGCCTGATGCGTATGCGAAAGTTGCCAATAAAATAATGTTCGCTTTAGAGAAACTCCACCCAAGCGTCAAGATTGCCATGGGCGTAGCGTGCAAAGAGCGACTAGATTCCGAGGATATCGTCTCTAAAGCCCTGCAAAACGTCCTCAGCGCGAAAGACTCTGCTATCAATACCATCATAGACGAATTTTAACAAAGGATAATCATGCCATTACTTGAGAGCTTTATGGTGGACCACACCAAAATGCAAGCACCTGCGGTGCGTGTGGCAAAAGATATGCAAACGCCAAAAGGTGATGATATTAGAGTCTTTGATCTTCGTTTCGTTCACCCAAACAAAGAGATAATGAGCCAAAAAGGCACGCACACCTTGGAGCACCTCTTTGCAGGATTTATGCGCGAACACCTCAATAGCGATACCGTAGAGATTATCGATATCTCTCCTATGGGATGCAGAACGGGATTTTATATGAGTGTAATCGGCAAGCCGAGCGAGCTTGATGTGGCACAGGCTTGGGAGAAAAGCATGCGCGATATTTTGGGACTTAAAAGCATAGAAGACATACCTGAACTCAACATTTACCAATGCGGCAGCTGCTATATGCACTCTCTCAGAGAAGCCCAAAGAATAGCGGCTTTCGTGGTGGAGCGTGGCATTGGCATCATGCACAACGAAGATCTCAAGCTTCCTGAAGGATTTGATGCGCATAAGTGCAATGTGGATCCGAAGAGCGTGAAGGTAATAGGAGAAGAGTAGATGAAGATAGTGATCCCTCTATCGCAAAAAGATGGCGGCGTTGTCTCGCTCAAAGAGGCCATACTCTATGCGATAGTAACCGTGAATGGGAGTATGCAGGTGCAGGATATCGCTTACAAAGAGGACTTTTCGCAGGAATTTTTTGACTATATCGTGACACCCGATAAACACGACGAACTGGATGAAGCTTATGAGTTGGGCGCGAGAGCACTGCTTGCAAGAAAAGGTATGGACGTAGATGAGATTATTGAAGCCATGATGTTTCGCGAACTTGACGAGATACTCTAGGAGGGGATTATGGCAAAATACATTTTGTGGCACAACCCAAGATGCGCAAAGAGCAGAGAAGGGCTCAAAATTTTGGAAGGGATGGATGTAGAGATTCGGCGCTATATCGACAATCCCCCAACTTGTGAAGAGCTCAAAGAGCTTTTGGAAAAACTTGGCATGAAGCCAAGCGAGCTTGTGAGGAAAAAAGAGAAACTCTACAAAGAGCTAGAACTCAAAGACAAAAGCGAAGAGGAGATTTTGGAGGCGATGTGCCAGTATCCTAGGCTGATTGAACGCCCAATTCTTGTCAAAGGTTCCAAAGCCGTCCTTGGCAGGCCGCCTGAAAGGTTCAAAGAGCTTATTGATGAAATATGAAAAGAGAGTAAGCGCCGACGGAAGTGAGACGCTTTACTCCAAAGAGTATGGTGAGTGCTATCATTCAGTTAAGGATGGAGCCTTCAGGGAGGCTCTTTACAAGCACGTCAAGCCAGCCTTTTCTTTTATTAAAAAGCCCCATCTACGCATTCTCGATATCTGCTTTGGCCTTGGTATCAACACCCTTACCACTTTATATTACCTTGAACGCCAATCCCAAGTCAAATCAGTAGAAATCTTTACCCCGGAACTTGATGAGCAATTGCTTGCAAGCCTCAAAGGTTTGCGATATCCTCCGCAGCTGGAAAAATACCTCCCAATCTTGGATCGTTTAATTAAAGATAAAGTTTTTAAGAGTGATAATGTAAATATAGAGCTTTTTATCGGGGATGCGAGAGAGTATGTCAAGGGACTGAAAGTTATCGATGTGGTATATCAAGATGCGTTTAGCCCCAAGAAAAATCCAGAACTTTGGACGGTGGAGTATTTTGAAGATATAGCTAAAATCTTAACGCACGAAGGCGTGATAACCACCTATTCAGTAGCTACGCCTGTGCGTTTAGCACTCTATGAAGTAGGCTTGAGAGTATATGAGATGCAGCCGGAGCATGTGAGAAAGATAACGATAGCTAGCAAAAAAGAATTGCCGCTAAAAGAGATAGATATGCAAAAGAAAAAGCAGCTAGCTACCGCAAAGCCTTTGAGGGATAAGGTTGAGAAGATATAGCATTGTTTTATTCGTTATAGCCGTTTTTTTGTTTATAGCGTATATTAATGTGGAAGATATCGAGTCGATCCTTATCAAGAAATTTATTAAGCAAACCAACCTTAAAATAGACAACGAGATCAAACTCAAAAAAAGCAGTACCTTAGGCCTAGCTATCGCTACGGCGAGAGATGAGAGGTTGGTGCACTACTTGATAGATCGCGATCTCAACCTCTCTTTGGATACGTTCTCTATGAAGCTTAGAAAATTTACGCAATTCAAAAACATCCATTTCAAGCTTTTGAATGTTAAAGGCAAAATAGTCTATTCCACAAGGGAAGTGCTCTACTATAACCACTGCAAGAAACTCTTGAAACTGAAGCGATACTATGTGGCAGATATCATGGTAGACTGCTATGGTTTGCACTTCGCCGCTTTCGTACCGCTGCATAAAGGCGGTGAGATAGTTGGTTTTTTGGAGGTTTTGAGCCAATTCAACTCCATCGTCAAAGATTTGAAGCGTTTCGACGTGGATGCGGTGGTTTTTTTGGACAAGAGATTAAGCGCACACGCAAAAGCCCTCACAAACTCCGTGCAAGGGTATAAGATAACCAATACAAACCCGGCAATTAAGCTCGTACGCCTTCTTAGAACAATCTCACTATCCAAGCTTTTTCATACCACCGAGCCCACAGCCATAGGAGAGAAGATCCTCTCTACCTACCCAATCAAAGATCTTGCGGGAAATGTTTATGGCTGGATAGTCTATGCGAAAGACAAAAACCTCATCTACGCCAATTTCATAAATAGATCAATAATCATTAGGATACTCTTTCTAACAATACTTTTGGCGGTAGCGCTCATTATCCTTATACGATATTTTGAGAGAGAAAAAGCTAAGCAGCAACAGCAACAGCTTCGGTATCTCTATAATGTTTTGGACAACTTGGAAGAGATAGTCATTATGAATGATGGCAAAAGGATGAAGTATGCGAACAAGGCCTTTTTCAAATATTTTGACGAGTTTGGCAATTTAGAGGAGTTTTTGTCCAAGCATGCTTGCATTTGCAATTTTTTCGTGCATGAGAAGGGCTTTTTGATGCCTATTGTGGATGGCAAGCTTTGGACGAGCTATGTGTATGAGCATAAAAACGAGAATATTTACGCCAAGATAGCTTACAAAGACAAAGAGTCTATATTCCAGGTCAAAGCCAACAAAATAAATGGCAATGAATATGTAGTCATCTTCATCGATGTGACAGAGGAGTATCAAAAAGAGCAAAAACTTCGCACGATGGCCGCAATCGATCCGCTCACAAAAGTGTACAACAGATACTATTTCGAAGAGTTGGCGCAAGAGAAGATCGAAGAAGCGGTAATTACTGGCAATGTGCTGCTTTTTGCCATGATAGATATCGATCATTTCAAATCCATCAACGACACCTATGGGCATATTGCAGGTGACGAGGTTCTAAGGCAGATAGCCGCAATAATTCGCCAGAAATTCAGACAAACGGACCCTATCTTTCGCGTAGGGGGAGAGGAGTTTTTGATAATCTTGGAGACAAGCAGTATAGAAAAAGTTTTACAGCTTTTGGATGAGCTGCGCAACGAGGTGGCTTCCGCCATGTTTGCTTCGATACCAAAACATATTACAATAAGCATAGGCGTTGCCAAATACAAAGAGGGCGATAGCGTGCAAACGCTTTATGAAAGAGCCGACAAAGCCTTATATGAGGCCAAAAGAACAGGGCGAAACAGATTAGTCTTTGAAGGAGAGAATAGTGGATAACAATTTCAAAAAAACGCTGCTCAATATCGCAAGAATTGCTATCAAAGAGGAGTTTTTGGGGCACAAAGAGCTCAATGATGATGTCAAAAAGCGCCTCATTGCAATGTTTCCTGAGCTTGCAAAGCCAGGTGCTGTGTTTGTGACGATAAATGAGCGAAGCTCACTAAGAGGCTGTATAGGTTCACTAGTTGCCCATAGGCCGCTTATTGATGACGTAATCGAAAACGCAAAAGCCGCGGCTTTTGGCGATCCAAGATTTCCTCCACTGAGCCCTGAAGAGTTTGACAAGATCACCATCGAAATTTCGCTGCTAAGTGAGCCAAAGCCTCTAGAGTATAGCTCCATAGAGGATCTGAGAAACAAAATCAAACCGGGTATCGATGGAGTAGTGCTTAAGCTTGATGGTAGGCAAGCTACTTTCTTGCCGCAAGTCTGGGAGGATTTGAGCGATTTTGACACCTTCTTTGCTCATCTTTGCATGAAAGCGGGACTGCCTGCAAACTGCCTAGAGTATCATCCTGAGATTTTTGTCTATCAAGTAGAGAAGTTTAGCGAAAAGGAACTATGAATCTGTTTGATTACAAGGTGCCAAAAGAGGATGAGGAGTTTTCCACCCTTTTTGCAAATGAGAGGGTAAAGATTGTGCGCATTGTCAGCGGTACTATCAAAGAGGCAAAGGAGTTTTGCGACGATGAAGATGAGTGGGTGGTACTGCTCAAGGGCGAAGCAAAACTCCAAATTAATACAAAAACTATTTTCATGCAAGAGGGCGATACCCTCTTTATTCCCGCAAACACTCCGCACAAGCTCTTGGAAGTCTCTAAGGGAGCCCTTTGGTTAGCGGTTCATATAAAAGTGTGAATGGTGCGATAGATTGGTCCTTTTGGGGTGAGGTGGCTTTGGATGAGATCGACACGAATTTGCATGGTGCCGATGGTTTTGTGCTCAAATGAGCGAATCTTTTTGATAAATTTATCGAAATTCTTTATGCGCTTGATGCGACAAAGAGTTATGTGGGGAATGAAAGGTTTTGTCTCTTTTGCGCCCACTGCCTCCCTAATTTCCTTGGCTAGATCGTAAAGTGTATCGCTACTAGCTTTTGCATAGAGGATTTTGGGCGGAGAGCCAAAAAAGCCCAAAGCCTTGATAGGGATCTGCTCTGGCTCATACTTGATCTTTGCAAGCTGCTTGATAAGCAGTACCGGCGTTTCCACTTCGCCTATGAAGTGGTAGGTAAGGTGCAAATTTCTTTTCTCCACCCATTTACCCTCGATGAAACTAAACTCCTTTTTGATGCCAAGATAGTCGTAAATCGTCACGAATGATCCCACGAAAAGGCGCATCTTCACTCCTAAAATATCGCTTGCCAGCGCTCAATCGTCTGCCAATCGAGGCTTTTGTCGTGCTTGAATATCCAATATAGATACCTGGCAAACATATCTGTCTCAATATTGACCCTGCGATGTATCTGGTATGTAGCAAAGAGAGTGTGTTGAAGCGTGATGGGTATGATGGTGAGGCGAAAACCATCCTCAAAAACCTCATTGATAGTGAGGCTTACCCCATCAATCG
>WGBC01000048.1 GCA_015494535.1 Nitratiruptor sp.
AAATTGGTGCACGAGAGCTTGGATAAGATTTTGGTAGCCAATGCCAAGCTCTTTGGCTTTTGCCTTGATGGCCGCCAAGTCCGTGACATTAAAGCGGATAGTCACTGGCTTTTTGGTACGCAAAGATTTGGTATGTTTGGCGAACTTGGCATATTTTTCTTTATCGTCGCTTTTCAATACACTTTTTGCATTTTCTATATTCTCTATGATTTCCAACTCTTCCAAATCATATAAAATTTTATCTTTTTTCATTTTCGTGCTCCTTTTTGAGTTTTCGGCTTGGGATGGTGGTTTTGAGAAAAATTTCCTCATCATTTTCTACAAAAGGGACATAGCATAAATAATCATTGAGCTTTAGCACAAAAATCTTTTGATCAGGATACTTCTGTTTGTTTAGGTGCACTCTTATATCTATAAGTTCCTCATTTTCCAAAGCTTCGAGCACCATTTCAAATGACAAACCTCGCGTAAGTTGCAGTATTTGATTTTTCTCTTCGCTCCATTTGATCTCTTTCATAATTTGATAATAGCAAATCGTAAATATGATGACAATACAATAAAGATTGATTATTTCTACGACTACACTGCAAGATTTGAATCTTTCTTTATAGCGTTATACATTCGTGTCACGCTGCATTATAAAAATTTAAGCAAGCAAAAATGATAATATTCTCAAATTTCACAAAGGATGAAAATGAGAAAGCTTTTGCTCTTTTTAGCATTTTTTACAGCCATAGCAGCATACTGTTCTAAAGCCTGCATAACAAATCTTGGTAGCAACAACGTCAGCGTCATCGATACCACCACAAACAGCGTCGTACAAACCATAAACGTAGGAAATAGGCCAAGATGCATTGCAATCACTACTAGTTCCAAACAGCCATCCAAAAGCGTTACCGTGCCTCTTTCTCCACAAGCTCTCTTTATCTTAGCCGGGTTTATCCTGCTAGCAGACATCGTCGCAGGAGATTTGCCTAATACATAAGCGGCTCATGCCGCTTTATAACTGGAAGCTATATATGACAAAAAAATTTCTCTCGGATGAGAAAAAAAGCACCAAGAGCACCTTAAGGAAAAGCGACTAAAGGCTTTTAAATCCCTAAAGCGACAAAGCCAGGTAGTCTACTGGAAAAAAGTATCCAATCGATCAAAGAGGAGATGGGTGAAAATATATGAGAGTTTTTGCCGATATTATCTTGAAAGTTTTGAAATAAGCAAGCCGCTACCGCACAAGCGGCAGTCTCGCCGCTTGCCACTCTATGATGCCGCCTTTGAGGTTGTATACCTTTTTCGCTCCCCAAGATTCCAGCCATTTACTCGCAGTCACGCTTCTATTGCCACTCCTGCAATAGACTAGCACCTTTTTATCTTTGATGCCTTTGCCGCCTAGTTTGAGGTATTGGAACACCTGTACGGGGATGAGATTAGCACTTTGGATGTGTCCTTGAGCAAACTCCTGTGGCGTGCGCACGTCCAAAATCACGACATCTTTTTCTTGCATGAGTTTATGAAAAGTTTTGGCATCTACATTTTCAAAGGCAAAAAGGCTTGCGGCCAACGCCAAAAAAGCAAAGGCCTTTCTCATTTTTGCATCTCCTCAAAAGATTCCGCCACCATGAAAGCAAGCTCAAGCGCTTGGTTGGCATTGAGTCTTGGATCGCACTGGGTGTGGTAGCGGCTTTTCAAAGTATCTTCCGTGATAGAGGCGCTGATACTTCCCGTGCACTCCGTCACGTCGCTTCCCGTCATCTCAAGATGCATACCACCCGCTATTGTTCCTTCTGCTCTATGGATCTGGATAAACTGCTTCACTTCGGAAAGAATCTTCTCGAAATCTCGCGTCTTAAGTCCTCCATCTGTTTTATAAGTGTTGCCATGCATCGGGTCGATACTCCATACCACCTCTTTGCCAGCCTCTTTGACTACTCGAAGCAGCGGTGGGAAGAGATCGCCAATCTTTTCGGCACCCATTCTTACAATCAACGTGAGTCTTCCTGGCTCATTTTCGGGATTGAGCTTTTCTATGAGCTCCAACAGCTCATGCGGCTTCATTGTTGGACCGACTTTCACGCCAATCGGATTCTTGATACCTCTAAAGAATTCCACGTGCGCGCCATTGACGTCTCTTGTCCTATCGCCTATCCACAAAAAGTGTGCACTGCAGTCATACCAATCACCTGTAAAGGTATCTTTGCGCGTAAGTGCCTCTTCATAGTTTAACAGCAATGCCTCATGAGATGTATAGAGCGTAGTCTGCTTGAGTTGCGGCGTATTGTCTGGATTCACCCCACACGCATCCATAAAGCGCAACGCTTCGGTGATCTTATCGGCTAGTTCCTCAAATCGCTGCTCAAGCTCGTTACCTCGCAAAAATTCAAGATTCCACTTGTGCACGGCTCTTAGATCCGCAAAGCCACCTCTTGCGTAAGCACGAATGAGATTGAGCGTGGCTGCAGATTTGTAGTAGGCTTCAAGGAGTTTCTCGGGCTTTGGCTCGCGCGCCTCTTTGGTAAAAGCTATATCGTTGACGATATCTCCTCTATAGCTTGGCAGTTTCACGCCGTTTATCTCTTCAAAATCGCTACTTCTTGGTTTCGCATACTGACCCGCAATTCGCCCAATTTTCACAACAGGCTTACCCGTAGCATACATCAAGACCATATTCATCTGCAAGAGCACTTTGAAAAGATCGCGAATCGTCGTGGCATTGAAATTGGCAAAGCTTTCGGCACAGTCTCCGCCTTGCAACAGTATCGCCTCGCCTCTTGCCACTTTCGCAAGATCTTTTTTGAGCTCTCGCGCTTCACCCGCAAAAATGAGCGGTGGAAAAGTTTTTAGTTTCGCTTCTACACTATGTAACTCTTCTAAATTTTTATATTCTGGCTGCTGTTTGATAGGAAAATCTCTCCAACTGCTTGGACTCCAACTCATCTTCTACCCTTTTATGAAATTTCGCAATTATACCAAAAGTAGTCTTACGGAAATAATATCATAATTTTGTTAATTAATAATTTTTTTCTATACCTTCACCCGCTCCGTTATCGCCTTGGAGAGCGAGAGCATATCCACGTTTTCCAAATGCACGCCCGTAGGGACTCCTTGGGCAATCTTGGAGAATATGATACCTCTATCTTGCAGTTGATCTTCGATATACAAAATGAGCGCATCGCTCTTGATGGATGGCGTAAAGGCAAAAATCACCTCTTTAACGCCTCGTTTATCTATGAGATTTTTTAATTTTTGCATATTTGCTTCATTCAGATCATCAAAAACGTAGTAGTATCCGTTGAACTCCCCACTCTCCTCAATCACGTAAATATCTTTGGCACTCTCTACCAAACAGAGAGTCTCTTTGTCCCTAAGCTCATCGCTGCAGATATAGCAGATCTCATCTTCACTGAGCCCCCCGCATTCGCTACAGCGGCTGATGGAGCTAATGGCATCCTCTATGGCGTGGGAGATCTTCATGGCGTCCATAGGTTTATCCAGCACCATATGAAAAGCGAGCTTCGTAGCGCTCTTTTTGCCGATAGTCGGGAGGGTCTCCAACGCCTCGACGAGACTGTAGAACTTCTTGAGTCGCTTTTTCAAAGGCACCTCGATTTTTTTGGGCAAATTATATCAAAAATTTAACTCTTTATAAAAAAAGTTTTGCTAAACTTACTCAACTTAAAAAAAACTTAAAGGAAGCCGGCTTGGTAGATTTAGATTACTACGAAATTTTGGAAGTTGACAGGAATGCCAGCTTCGAAGAGATTAAAAAGGCTTATAGAAAATTAGCTCTCAAATACCATCCCGATCGCAATCCAGACAATAAAGAGGCGGAAGAGAAGTTCAAGCTCATCAACGAAGCCTACCAAGTGCTAAGCGACGAAAAGAAGCGGACGCTCTATGATCGTTATGGCAAGCAGGGCTTGGAGTCCCAAGGCTTCGAAGGGTTCGATCATAGCAGCTACGACGATATTATGGACTTTTTCGAATCTGTCTTTGGGCAGGCATTTGGAGGAGGATTTAGTCGTCAAAGAAGAAAAGAGGAGAAATATCCTCTTGATCTCGCCATTGATATAGAAATATCATTCGAAGAGGCACTCTTTGGCGTACAAAAAAATATCACCTATTCTTACAAAGTCCCTTGCGAAGCTTGCAAAGGCACCGGCGCAAAAGATGGGAAACTCAGTGCCTGTCCAGAGTGTCACGGCAGAGGCCAGATCTACTATAGGCAAGGATTTATGACATTTTCACAAACATGCCCAAGGTGTGGAGGCAGCGGGGAGAGTGCACTAGAGAAATGTTTAGAGTGCCATGGTAGAGGCTACGCCATCAAAGAAGAGAGCATCACTATCCAAATTCCAGAGGGAGTAGACAACGAAAACCGCATCCGCGTCCAAGCCAAAGGCAACCTCTCTCCTTCAGGGTTAAGAGGCGATCTCTACATCAATGTCTATGTCAAAGAGGATGAGCACTTTGTACGCTACAATGACGATATATACATGGAAGTGCCTGTATTCTTCACCCAAGCCCTCCTAGGTGAGACCATCACCATTCCAACCCCAAGAGGAGAGAGGGAGCTGCAGCTGCACACGAGCACAAAAGACAAAGAGCAGTTTGTTTTCAAAAACGAGGGCTTCAAAAACCTCCACACAGGTAGATACGGCAACCTCATCGTCCAAATCAAACTCATTTTCCCAAAAAAGCTCACCCAAGAGCAAAGAGAGCTTCTTCATAAACTTCAAGAAAGTTTTGGCGTAGAGAGTAAACCGCACGAAGAGAAATTCTCTACAATCTTTGACAAAGTTAAAAGCTGGTTTAAAAAGTCTGAATCCTAAGAGGCTCTGCCTCTTAGATGCGGATATCGATAGCGAGCTTGCGCTTCTTGTAATACGCAAGCGCTATGATGGAGAAAATTATCGCAATCGCCCAATAGACCCATACAGGAATCGGCACAGGATCCCCTTGTGCATAGGAGTGCAATCCACTTAGGTAGAAGTTAACGCCAAAATATGTCATGATTACGCTTGAATATCCAAGCAGTGCCAAAACATTGAATAAAAAGAGCTTGTTGAGATGAGGAATGAGGCGCACGTGCGTAATGGCGGCATAGACTAGGATCGTTACAGCTGCCCATGTCTCTTTGGGATCCCATCCCCAATATCTTCCCCAGCTCTCGTTAGCCCAAACTCCTCCCAAAAAGTTTCCAATCGTAACCAACACAAGCCCTATAATCATACTCATCTCGTTGATATAGGTAAGTTCTTTGAACGTAAGTTGCATCAAGGCTTGGTTTTTCTCATTCACGAAAATAAAAAGTATGAGCACCACAAACGCTAGTAGCGCGGAGAGTCCCAAAAAGCCATAGCTTGCAGTAATCACTGAGACGTGGATCATGAGCCAGTAGGATTTGAGCACGGGCACTAAGTTTGTTATCTGTGGATCGAGCCAATTAAGATGCGCTACAAACAGTATAAGTCCGCCAAGCAACGAAGTGGCAGCAAATGCTATAGGACTCTTTTTGGCGAAGAAAAAGCCAGCAAAAATGGTTGCCCAAGCAATATAGACCATCGATTCATACCCATCACTCCATGGAGCGTGTCCAGCAATATACCAGCGAAGTCCCATACCAAAAGTTTGGACCAAAAAGCCCAAAAAGATAAGCACAACGCCAATTCTCACTATCGCTTTGATGCGAAATTTAGGATTGATGAGATGCACCAAAATCAAGATCAAAAGCGTAAAACCAATGAGCATATAGTATGGCACTAGGCGGTTAAAGATGTCCAGCTTGTTGTATAGAAGCTCTGCCTCTACCTTTCGTTGCGGAGGGATCAGCTTTGAGCCATAGTATTTCTGATAATCCACTATCACATCCAGCGACTTATCGGCCTTGCTCCAATCTCCGCTCTTTAACGCATCATCCACATTTTGAAAATAGCTAGCCATGATGAGACGCACAAGCTCCGCCTCTTTTGGCGGAAAGCTTTTAATAGCATCCACGGGGCTAACCCACTTTTCACCGTTAGGTGAAGGGATGATGCGCAGCAGTGCTCCCGTATAAACCATATAAGCCACGTTGACGCGCTCATCTACTTTAATCACATCTTTATCAAACTGATTACGCTTAGCTGGCTTCTTGGCACTTGCCTCTTTCACATAAGACAAAAGCTTATAGGCTCCATCATTTGAAAAATCAAAAAAGTCGTTAAAACTAGCATATTTTTCTTTTGGATCAAGCCCTATAATCTTTTTGATGGCAGGATGGTGCACATAAATCATTTTAACTTTTTGCAATACATCTGGCTTGACAGTCATGCCCAAAAAGAGCTGATTGGCATCGAGCCCATACAGTACCTCTTTGCGAGAGATCTTCGCTAAAACTTTGCGTGTCAGTGTGTCCATAGGCTCTATCCTGCCGCTACTATCTTGCACCAAAAGCTTTGCACCAAACCTATCGGCATGGGCCTTGTCTATTTTTTTGACAAGCTCTAGCGGCGTATCGGCATAGAGTGGAGCACTAAAAAGCAGCGCCAAAAGGATGGCTGCGTTTTTAAGAAGCATGCTCTCACGCTGCTCTTGCACTCTTTTGGTGAGGCGCGCCAGTTTTTGGAAGCGGCTTTGTGGCATGAAAAAGTGTAAAATCATACCAAAAGCCAAAAGAAAGTAGCCAATATAGGTAATAAGTGTGCCTGGATCATGATTGACTGAAAGAATAGTGCCCTTTTCATCCATGTCGTAGGAGCTTTGGAAAAATCTGTATCCTCTGTAATCGAGCACATGGTTCATATAGATCCTATAATCGAAACTTTTATTGCCATCAATGACGGTCACTTCACTTGCATACGAGCTTGGACTCATGGAGCCAGGGTAGCGCTCTAGCTGAAAATCTCTCAGCTTCATACCAAAGGGCAGTTTAATGCGCCTCGCTCCATACGCCACCATTATATCCATGTCCCCTAGCTCTATTTTGCTAGGTGTACTCTCTATCCCCTCTTTGCCAAAGACTATCACCTCTTTGCTCTCTTTGCCATCGCTTATTTGCAAAATGAGGGCATCTTTGAGAGGAGAGTTTTTGGCATATGGATCTTTGGAGACAAGCTTCACTTTAGCTTTGGGATAAAATTGCCGCAAAACTATATTGATATCAGCTATACTATAGAGTTTTTTTTGCTCAAATGGCACGAGCGTTTTTGGTTCAAACGCTTTTTTTTGCATAGTTTGCATTGCTAAAGTCTCCACAGACCAAGGGGCTTGCATATAAAGCTTTCCATCTTTATAAATAATATTGACAATAGGCTTATGAATTGGTGGTTTTCCAGCAAAATTAATAATCACGGCACCAAGATCGAGATATTCACCCTCTTGAAGCACCTTTTCTATCTTGCCGCCAGTAGCCGAGAGCACCAATTTGACGGTAGGTTTGCCATCTTTGCTTGGAGTTATTTGATAGGTAGCGTTTGGGATATAGCGAAGAAGCTTAATCTCGATTTTTGTGCCATCAAAGTCAACAGTTCTTTTGTAGCTATTGGAGCCAAGCTTGGAAAGATAGATTGGCTCGTAGTATTCATAGAACTTGCCATTTTTTTTCACGTTGAGTTGCAGGTATGTCCTTGCACTAAGCATCGTACTGCTTGTTGCGCCCTCTCTAATATGCATCGTTCCCTCATATCCAAAATAGCGCGTCACTGCGGCACCTATGATGATAATGATGAAGGCTAAATGAAAAAGACCAGTGAAAAATTTCTCTTTGCGAAAAAGGCGAAATTTGAATATATTATAGATGAGATTGAGACTCAAAAGCACCAAAAGAATCTCAAACCACTTTGCGGTATAAACCAATGCCCAAGCGGTAGGCGATCCATAGTCATTCTCGATAAAAGTGGCCGTACCTATGCTTGCAGCAAAAATAAGCATCATAATGATTGCAGATTTAATAGAAAAAAAGCCTTTTTGCAAAGTTTTTAGCATTCTTTTCCTTTTTTAAATATCTATTATCATTGTAGTCTAGTTTAAAAAAAGTTCCAATACTTTTTAAATTTAGCCATATTCTTTAAACTATTTCAAATCTCCCCATCTATGGGCAATTCCTACGGAACATTCTATCGGCACGCGCAATGGATAGATGGTTTGCATAATCTCTTTGAATTCTTGTGCCAACTCCTTGGCATATTCCTCTTTTATCTCGAAAATCAACTCATCGTGAATTTGCAAAAGCATCGCGGCTGGCAGATGCTCATCTTTTATCGTTCGATGAATCTTGTTCATACTCATTTTTATCAGATCCGCCGCGCTTCCTTGAAAAACTGTGTTGGTAGCCTCTCGCAAAAAAGCGGCCATCTGCGCACCATTCGCAGCTGCAAAATCGAAATAGCGCCGCCTACCAAGCAGCGTCTGGACATACCCCTTCTCCTTTGCAAACTGCTCGATGCTCGCTAAATAACTTTTGACCGTAGGAAAAGCAGCAAAGTAACTCTCAATTATCTCTTTTGCCTCTTTGGTGCCAATGCCAAGGGTTTGGGCAAGCTTCCTGCTTCCCATACCATAAATGAGACCAAAATTTATACTTTTGGCGATATTGCGCTTTGCTTTAGCTTCGGCTTTGCCAAAAAGGCGAATGGCTGTTTCTAAATGTATGTCCCTGTTTTGCTGAAAAGCTTCTACAAGGGCGGGATCGCCGCTAAAATGCGCTAGTAAACGCAATTCAATCTGCGAATAGTCGATCCCCACCAATAAATGCCCCTCTTTGGCCACGAAGCCGTAGCGAATTTGACGGCCAAGCTCCGTTTTGACGGGGATATTTTGCAAATTTGGGTTTTTGCTCGCAAGCCTGCCGGTAGCCGTGCCTGTCTGGACGAAACTCGTGAAGATGCGGTGCTCTTCGTTTTTTTTGGCATGCTTGATCAAAGGATCGATATAGGTGCTTTTGAGTTTAAAAAGCTCTCTATATTCCAAGATATACTCAATTATTGGATGCTTCTCTTTGAGAGCTTGCAGTGTAATCTCGTCGGTGCTGTAGCCAGATTTTGTTTTTTTAAGGGGTGGGAGATGGAGCTTTTCAAACAGCACGGATGCTAGCTGCTTGGTGGAGTTGAGATTGAAGCTCATGCCTGCAAGCTCATAGATCTTTTGGGTGAGCTCTTGGAGCCTCTTTTGGGTTTTTTCTTCTAATTGCTGGAAAAAATCGATATCGATCTTGATACCTGCTCGCTCCATCGCTATGAGGGTATTGACGAATGGAAACTCCACCTCATCCGCCTCTTTGAGCAGATGCGCAGCACCCTGTTCCTCAAGTTTTTGTCGCAGTTTATGGTAGATGAGCAGCGTAGCCATCGCATCTTCACTAGCATACCTACTGGCTGTCTCGATGGGAACTTTGGAAAAATCCTCTCCCTTTTTGACAGTCTCTTTGTAAGAGATAAGATCGTAATCGAGATAGCGCTTCACCACACTATCAAGCCCCACGCTGCCCTGAGGATCTACGAGCCACGCCAAAATCATCGTATCGGCAAAGTTTTGCATCTCTTCATCTATATAGCGATAAATCAAAGAGAGATCGAATTTGAGGTTGTGCCCCACGATTCTGTGGGCAAAGAGCTTCTCGATGGCTTTTATTGCATCCTCCAAACCAACCTGATCGCCCACGCCTAGATAGTTGTGGGCTACCGGCACGTAATATGCTTTTTCTTCATCAAAAGCAAAGCTAAATCCCACAAGATTCGCTTTTTTTGTATCCAAAGAATCGGTCTCGGTATCGAAAGCCACCAGGGCATATTCAGGTATGCTCTCTATCGCCTCCATTAAACTCTTGGAATTTTGCAGCGTAATTGTCTCAAAATCAACACGATTTTTCTCTTTTTCGATCATTACATTGGATTTTATCTTTTTGAGGATCGCCGTGATGTCATACTCAATCAGATCATCAGCAATCTTTACAAGAGGATTGATGGAGGGTAGATGAAACTCTTCAATTGAGCAACTATCGAACACGTCGTCTCTGAGAGTCACTAGCTTTTTACTCAAAAAGGCCTTCTCTTTGCCCTCCATCAAAAGTTTACGAATCCTTGGCGGCTCGATTTCATCGATATGATCATAGATATTTTCGATGGAACCATACTTTTGCAAAAGCTTCACCGCAGTTTTTGGCCCTATGCCTTTGACGCCAGGAATATTGTCCGCGCTATCGCCTACGAGCGCCAAATAGTCTCGTATCATCTTTGGCGGCACGCCAAACTTCTTCTTGGCACCCTCTTCGTCGATCTCTACGCGCTTGATAGGATCGTAGAGCACTACTTTTTGATCTTCGATGAGCTGGTAGAGATCCTTGTCGTGGCTGACGATGCGCACTTTGATATTACGATCTTTGGCACATTTGACCAAGGAGGCTATAATGTCATCTGCTTCAAAGCCCTCTTTTGCCAAGTTTTTCAGACCCATCTTCTCTATCCAAGAGATCGCTATAGGCAGCTGCTGTAAAAGCTCTTCGGGAGGCGTTGGACGCTGGGCTTTGTAGTTGGGATCGATTTGACTGCGAAAACTGGGCCCCTCGCTATCGAGGGCAAAAACGATGTAGTCGCTTTTTTCCTGTTCTATGAGATTATTGATAAAATTGACAAATCCAGTAAGCAGCCCTGTAGGAAAGCCCTTTTTGCTCTTGAGTGGCGGCAGGGCGTAGAAACTGCGAAAGAAAAAACCAAAAGTATCTATGATTGTGAGGCTCTTCATCTATTTCCTTTGCTATAATTGCATCAAAAAAGGCAAACAATGCGCTATATTCTACCAATTTTTTTGGCTAGCTTGCTATACGCAGACTTTAGAAGCGAACAGATTTCACAAATTGATAAAATCATCGCAACCTACCAAAAGCGCCTTTCGTGCTTACAAACCAAAGAGGCAGCAAACTGTATCGATCGATTTCCACTTGATAGAAGAAGCGATACACTTGCCAAGACATTTAGCATGAGTTTTCCAAAGGCTTTTTATAGTGCAAAGCTTAAGCGTGATATTAAAATTTTAAAAGAGCAAAGGCTTTGCATAGGCAAAGCCTTGAGCGAAATAGAGGCTAAAAAGTGCCTAAATTTTTAGCTCTTTTGCCAAAAATTTG
>WGBC01000049.1 GCA_015494535.1 Nitratiruptor sp.
GCTCATCACCTACGCCGGTTTTCAAGACCGGTGCGTTCAACCAGCTCCGCCACCTCCCCAGAGGTAGCATTGTGGAGGCGCCACCCGGATTCGAACCGGGGATCAGAGCTTTGCAGGCTCCTGCCTTAGCCACTTGGCTATGGCGCCATAATTTTGCAGAAGAAATTATACACAAAAAAGGTAAATTTTACTAGTTATGGTGCCCGAGGCCGGACTTGAACCGGCACGGAGAAAACCTCCGAGGGATTTTAAGTCCCTTGCGTCTACCAATTCCGCCACCCGGGCGATAAAAAACTCTTCCCACTCTTTTCAAATCACCACATTGCAATGTTTGAGATTTTGAAAACAGAGGGAGGATAATCTGGAGCGGGAGACGGGATTCGAACCCGCGACCCCCACCTTGGCAAGGTGGTGCTCTAGCCCCTGAGCTACTCCCGCATAACGGAGTGAAATTATAACCAAAATTTTCTTTTTTGTAAATATCTTGTATAATAACCAAAACATTGAACTAGGAGCAATAATGCGAAGCGACGAAATAAAAAAGGGGTTTCAACGAGCGCCACATAGAAGTTTGCTACGAGCTACGGGCCTCAAAGACGAGGACTTTGACAAACCTTTTATAGGCGTTGCAAACAGCTTCATCGAGATAATTCCTGGACACTTTTTCCTCAACAAATATGCAGCTATTGTCAAAGATGAGATCAGAAAAAATGGCTGCGTGCCATTTGAATTTAATACAATCGGCGTGGATGATGGGATAGCCATGGGGCACGATGGGATGCTCTATAGCCTGCCAAGCCGTGAAATTATTGCAAACTCCATTGAGACAGTTATGAATGCCCACAAGTTAGACGCGCTTATCTGTATCCCCAACTGCGACAAGATTACTCCCGGCATGATCATGGGAGCCCTTAGAGTTAACGTGCCTACAATATTTGTAAGTGGGGGGCCTATGAAAGCTGGGCACTTGCAAGACGGAACGCCAATAGATCTGGCTACTGCCTTTGAGGCAGTGGGCAAAGTGGCGCAAGGCGAAATGAGCGAAGAGGAGCTCTATCAAATTGAGTGTGAAGCGTGTCCTAGTGGGGGAAGCTGCTCAGGGATGTTTACGGCAAATTCCATGAATACATTGATGGAAGCGATGGGCATAGCGCTCAAAGGCAATGGCACGATACTAGCTCTCACGCCAGAAAGAGAAGAACTTTTGCGAGCAGCTGCAAGAAGAATATGCGAAATTGCCAAAGATGAGCAGCTTACGGAGCAATATAAAATCAGAAATATCCTCAACGAAAAAGCGGTGCACAACGCCTTTGTGGTAGATATGGCAATGGGCGGCAGCACCAATACGATCCTGCACATGATGGCTATTGCATACGAAGCGGGCGTGGATTTCGATCTAGCGAAACTCAATGAGATTAGCAAGCACGTAGCCCACATTGCCAAAATCTCTCCATCTTTGCAGACTGTGCATATGGAAGACATTCATAGAGCAGGTGGTGTGAGCGCCGTGATGAAAGAAGCAAGCAAGCGCAGCGATACGGTGCTCTATCTTGATAATCCCGTGATTGAGGGCGGCACGATAGGAGATCGCATAGCCGATGCCAAAATAATCGATACCTCCATCATCCATCCGGTAGAGAACCCTTACAGCGAAGTTGGGGGTCTTGCCATACTTTTTGGCAACTTAGCCCAAGAGGGAGCGGTAGTCAAAACCGCCGGTATTGATCCTAACATGCGTGAATTCACGGGCAAAGCCATCTGTTTCGATAGCCAGCAAGAGGCGATCGATGGAATTTTGGCAGGCAAAGTAAAACCTGGTCATGTGGTAGTGATTCGCTACGAAGGACCAAAAGGAGGTCCTGGCATGCAAGAGATGCTGGCTCCCACCAGTCTCATAGCCGGTATGGGACTAGGCGACAAAGTGGCACTCATCACAGATGGGCGCTTTAGCGGAGCCACTAGGGGAGCAAGTATCGGGCACGTAAGCCCAGAAGCCGCGGAAGGCGGTATGATAGGACTTTTGCAAGATGGGGATGAGATCTATATAAATGTAGATACCTACACGCTGGAAGTTCGCCTCAGCGAAGAAGAAATCCAAAGAAGAAAAGCAAACTTCAAGCCAAAAGTCAAAGAGATCCAAGGACGCTGGCTTCGCCAATATCGAGCGCTCGTGACAAACGCAGCCCATGGAGCGGTACTCAAAGATGAGTGCTAAGGGTCTCGTCACCTACCGCAGTGCGGCTGCTAGCAAAGTTACGTTGCTGGACTCTTTGCAAACCTATCCATCCATTTTGCCCAAAAAGCTCAAAAAGCACAAACTCTATGCAGGCGATTACGTCAGCGGGCAAGTGGTAGGGGATCAGTTTGTTATAGAAAATATCGAGGAGAGGAAAAATCTCCTTGTGCGCCCACCTGTGGCAAACGTAGATAGCGTCTTTGTCGTGATGGCCATGAGAGAGCCTGATTTTGATAGCTATCTATTGGATAATTTTTTGGCGGTTTTCGAATATTATGCAATTGAACCGATTATCGTTTTCAACAAAATCGACCTACTAGATAGTCCCGATATCCTGCATCACTGGCAAAAGATCTATGAAGATGTAGGATATAAAACTTTGGCCATGAGTATCAACGATGATATAGAACCTCTCAAAGCTTTCATCAATGGCATCACCATCGTAGCAGGCCCCAGTGGCGCCGGCAAATCTACGATGCTTTCCAGGCTCTTAGGAATTGAGCTAAAAACCGGTGAAGTCAATCACAAGCTCAAACGCGGCCGCCACACCACCACCGCCATCACGCTCTACCCATTCGATAGCTCTTTCGTTGCCGATACGCCGGGATTTAGTAAAGTAGAAGCCACCTTTTTCATGGAATCAAAAGAGGTGCATAGATACTTCAAAGAGTTTAGCCGTTTTAGCTGCAAATACCCAGACTGCACCCACACAACAGAGCCTGAGTGCGGGGTCAAAGAGGCGGTACTCAATGGCAAAATCGCTTGCGAGAGATTCAAAAACTACCTTAAAATCATGCGATACTACTGGGAGGAACTTCCCTGTTAGGGATGGATATGAAAAACTTTACTAAATATTTGGCTATACTCATTGTCACGATAGCTTTTATACTTGGCGTATTGAAAATTACCCAAAAAGAGCAGCTGCGCTTCGTTACGCCAGAGCATGTCCAAAGCTCCATCACCATCCCCACCATCGCCTACAAGCAAAGCCCCCAAAAGCCTCAAGGCGATACAAAAAACTCCATCAAACTCTTTAGCCAAGACTACCTCATCGTCAAAGTCCCCAAAAACAGCCACCCAACCGCCCTACTCTATAACGATCAAAAATTTCCGCTCACCCAGCTACAAACCACAAAAAGCCTCACTATCTACAAAACTCCGCCTATCAAAACAGGTATCGATACAAGCAGAGTAGACGTAAAACTGCTCTACCAAAAAGATAGAGGCTATAAGATCCCAAAAAGTGCCCTCATACAGCATAACAACACCACCTATATCATCGTCAAAGAGCACGATACCCTCAAGCCTTTGCAAATAACGATCGTAAAAGATCTTGGCGACTCCGTCATCGTATCCGAAAACCTTGAAGATTTGCAAGTTGCCATAGCCTCAAAAAAGAGGCTTTTGGAAGAGCTTCAAAAGCTCATCCCACAGAAAAAGTAAGCAGTAGCTTCTCATCTCTTAATAGTTTCAATTCAAACCGATCGCCTGGAGCAATCTCTCCTACCCCTTTTGGCGTGCCGCTCATAATAATATCCCCATCATCAAGCCCAAAAATCCTATCCATATCCTCAACCAAGAAGTCCGGCTTATGGATCATCAAATCCACGCTACCCTTTTGCACCAGCTTGCCATTACGATACGCCTCTATTGCTAAACCCTGCCAGCTATCAATCGCCACAAAAGGACTAAGCAGCGCACTACCCCTAAAAGCCTTTGCCCGCTCCCAAGGCAGTCCCTTTGCTTTGAGGCGCGATTGCACTTCTCTTAGCGTCAAATCCAGCCCCACGCCGGCAGCGACAATGCACCCATTTTGGATCAAAAATGTAATTTCGGCTTCATAGTGCAAACCATCTTGATAGTTGATAGCATCAGCGATTGCAGAGTTTGGCTTGATGAAATAGACCGGCTCGCTTGGTACCTCATTGCCAAGCTCGTAGATATGCTCCACGAAGTTACGCCCGATACAGACAATCTTGCAAGGAGCAATAAGCTTGTTTTCAAACTTCACGCTTCTCATCAATAGTGAAACCTGCAAGAGATGATAATAATCATTTCATCCTCTATCATATACACCAGGCGATGCTCATGATCGATCCGCCTAGAGTAGCAGCCACTCAATTCATACTTCAGTGCTTCCGGCTTGCCAAGTCCCGTGAATGGATCGCGTTTAATATCTTTGATGAGTTCATTGATTCTTTTGAGCATCTTTTTATTCTCTTTTTGCCAATAAAGATAATCCCGCCAACTCTCTTCGGTAAAACAGACTTTCATGTATCATCTTTTTCGATGAGCTTTCCCTCTTTTGCTTCTTGCAGAGACCTTTGCAGATGCTCGCGATTCTTTTGGGTAGAGAGCAGATAGAGCGTCTCTTTGATGGCGTTGTATTCTTCCAAGGGGATGACCACCACGCTCTCTTTGCTTTTTCTATGGATAATTACATCCTCTTTATCAAAATAGACTTTCTCAAACAGCTCTTTAAGGCGCTTTCTGGCTTCCGTGAGACTATAGACTTCCATGGCACTTCCTTACATAATAATGTACATAATTCTATCACATTTTAGCGCCAAAAGCTAAAACCTTGAAATATTTTGCCATCCACCACACAAAAAGCACAATCCAAAGCGTCGCGCTTATATCGAAAAATGGCGAGATTGCGCCAAAAGATCCAGCTAGACTGAAGATGATGCGCCCAAGCACCACAACCTGCGTAAAATAGAATATCCAAACGGTGATTTTATCTACTCGCAACATATTGCCGGAGTGCCCAAGCGTTACGCGGGTACCAAAACCAATAAGAACGGTAGTCAAAAACCCAAGCGCCAAAAGATGCAGTGGCAGCTGCAGACTATACCACCCGCCAAACGCTTCAAAAGCCTCTACGATTGATCCCAACAACAGCCCGCCACCCAGCCAAAAGAGCGCAATGTGGAGTATCCACAAAAGCGGCTCGCTGTTTGGAAAGGGCAGCTTCATTTTCTTTAGCTCCCACACTATAAGCGCTCCAGCTATGAGATCCACAAGAAAGAGAGCCTCTTTGAATGAAGTGGCCAGAAAAGAGTGAATCAAAAAAAGCGCAAATACCATACCATGCAAGAATCTATTTTGCTCCCACGCCATCACGTGGGAAAAAAATGGCACCATGCGAAATCCCACCACAAACGCTAAAAAGATCATATATAAATACACCCCAAAGTTTACCGCCGTGTCGAAAAAAATGGAGCTTTTACAGCTGCAAGGAATCAATGAGAGCAAAAAGAGAATATCGCTCATCGCCCCAATCCCCAAAGCTACTATGATCCAGTATTGATCCCGCTTTGGCAGGAGACAGCGCTTATAAATCCCATAAAAGACTCTCAATGTCTTAGCAAACCCAATAGCTACAAACAGCGCAGCCATATACCACGCCACACTCCACCAAACTCCTACCAAAAAGACAATAGCTGCCAAAAACTGCAGCAAAAACACCACCAAATAATCCCTAGCATCTATTGGCTGGGTTCCTGAGAATCTAGGGAAAGTTGTGTATAAAAAGCCATAGAAGAAGTTGGTAAAGACCAAAAATATCATCGAAAAAGAGTGGAGATAGAGCGCATCCGTAGCGATGATGCCACGATAGGCTGGAATGAAAAGGAGCATGAAAAGAATCGCATTGAGGATGCCTAAAGCAAAAAATGGCTGATGGGGCTGGGAGAAGAAGTAGTCACGCTTGCTCTTTGGCTGGGCCGTAAACTGCATGGCACACCTTTTTTGCTTGATAGTATAGCAACATTCAAAGCTCTTTCAATTGATTTTAAGCAAGAAAAGCGTATACTTACTTAACGACAGGTAAGGACGAAAAGATGGGTAGAACTTTTAGTAAAAAAGAGAAACTTCTCCAAATCGCAGCCAGGCACTTCTCCAAGCACGGCTACGAAGGAGTGAGCCTCGATGCCATCGCCAAGGAGGTGGGCATCACCAAAGCCGCCATCTATTACCATTTTAAAGACAAAGATGCGCTCTATGAAGCAGTGTTGCTCTTTCGCCTCGAAAACCTCATAGCTCACATCAAGGCTTCCATAACTGCCCAAAACCCTGAAGAAAAACTGCGCCAATATATCGAGAGTTTCGGAGCTTTTTTAGAGGATTACCCCTGTTTTGCCGCCATATTGGCGCACGAGTTCGCAGATAACGGTAAACATATGAGCGAAAAGGCGGTGCAGACCCTCGCGCAAACTCTTGGCACCCTCACAGCCATTCTCAACGAAGGCATCGAAAAAGACATCTTTACCATCCAAAATCCCTTTGCTGTGCAACTTATGATCGTCTCCTCTTTTGTCTTGCATCAAACCACAGCGGGGCTACGCAAGCGCGTGGCACACTATGTGCAAGAGCATGCCGTCACGCCTGAACCAGATATCAAAGACTTGGCCAAAACCCTCGCTACGAAAATCATCAAAGCCATAAGGAAAGCGCAATGAAAAGGTCTCTTTTTCTCTCCCTCGCCGTAGCAGCGCTCTTGCAAGCTTCCGAGATTCAAGATCTTTTGCACAAGCTCAAAGGCGCTCCTGTTACCCAAACGCAAAAAACTAGTGCCAAAATAGCCAAACTCTATGCCAAGAAGGTCACTGACAAACTCTACCCCGACATCGCGATTTTCGGCTCCTATGAGCACTACACTAACGATACGAACCTACGCCCGGTACCGCCAACGGAGGCCAACCTTCTCATTGCCCAACACCAGCCCATCCCTTTTGCCCAAAACATCCAGCGTATCGGCGCCAAATTTTCTATGCCAATTTTCGTCAAATCACTCTTTACGCTACGAAAAAAGGCTGACTATCTGGTAAAAGCGGCACAACTCAAAGCCAAGCTCAATCTTTTGCAAAACGAAGCGCTTTTAGTGGGAGCCTATGCACAACTAATCTATCTCCAAGAGCTCCAAAAGGCGCTTTTAGCGCGCAAAAAAGCACTAGAAAAAACCAAAGAAGACATAGCCATAAAAGTCCAAAGCGGCCGCGCAGCACCCATAGCACTCGATAAAATTACCAATATTGTAAGCAGTATCGATATTGCTCTAGTCAATGTGGCTACCAATCGCGCCAAAGCGATAAGCGTTATCGAATCTCTAGTAGATACCAAACCATCGGAGATTGCGCCACTGCACCAAAAAAATGCTCTCGATACAGCCACGCTTTATGCCATCAAACCTTTAGAGGCCAAAGCACAGGCAGAAAAAAAGGCGTTGCAAGCAAGCAAAGAGCAGTTCTTGCCCAAGCTCTTGGCCGAAGGGAGCTACGCCAAAAGCTATGCACAAAACGACGTTTTGTTTGGCAAAGATGTGGATGAGGGCTACGGCTACGTAGCATTAAAGCTCATCATTCCTCTTAGCAAAAGCAGCTTCACCGACATCCAGATAGCCAAGGCGAAATTGATGCAAAGCAATAAAGAAATAGCGCAAAAACATTTAGAGCTTACAGCCAAAGCAAAAGCGCTACAAAAGGAGCTACAACTCAACGAAAAAGCACAACAGCTTGCCGCCAAGCAAGTAGCCAGCCAAAAAAATCTCCTCAAATACGCTAAAACAGCTTTTGAAGTAGGCAGAATGGATGAAGAGGAGTATCTGCGCTACGAAACGGCACTTCTAGAAGCTCAGACCAAACTAGCCCAAACCAGACTCCAAAAGTGGCAAATCATCGCCCAACTTGCAGTCATCTA
>WGBC01000050.1 GCA_015494535.1 Nitratiruptor sp.
GGGATACGCTCAATTATGGCATCTAATAGTTCCTTTATTCCCTGCCCCGTCTTGGCACTCACTTCAATAGCGTCAGTGCAATCGAGCCCTATAGTATTTTCAATATCCTCTTTTACCCTATCTGGATCGGCTGCAGGCAGATCGATTTTGTTAATGACGGGAATGAGTTCTAAGTCGTTTTCCAAAGCGATATAGACGTTGGCGATGGTCTGTGCTTCCACTCCCTGGCTTGCATCCACCACCAAAAGCGCCCCCTCGCTTGATGCCAAGCTTCTGCTCACCTCATAGCTAAAATCCACGTGTCCGGGCGTGTCTATGAGATTGAGGATATACTCTTTGCCATCTTTGGTGTATTTGAGTCGCACGCTTTGGGCTTTGATGGTGATGCCTCGTTCTTTTTCTATATCCATCGTATCCATCACCTGATCGCTCATTTTGCGATCTTCAATCGCCCCACACTCCTGGATGAGCCTATCGGCTAGCGTGCTTTTACCATGATCGATATGGGCAATAATCGAGAAGTTTCTAATGTTTTCCATAATTTCCTTTACTGAAAGAGGCTATTGACACTCTCATTGTAATAGACTCTTCTAATCACCTCTCCAAAGAGATTGGCTACCGAGAGGACTTTGATTTTCTTGGACTCTCTTTTGAGAGGCAGCGTATTTGTCACCACCAATTCATCAAGTTCCCCCTCTTCTATGCGATCATACGCAGGGCCGCTGAGTACCGGATGCGTACAGCACGCCATCACGGAATTTGCGCCTTTTGCTTTAAGCGCTGCCGCGGCTTTGACGATAGTGCCAGCGGTATCAATCATATCGTCGACAATAATAATATCTTTGCCTTCAACATCACCAATGATATTCATCACCTCAGATTCATTAGCCCGCTCTCTTCTTTTATCCACAATCACCATATCATAGCCAAGCTTCTGGGCGAAGTATCTAGCCCTCGCCACCCCTCCGATATCCGGGCTTGCAACTACTGGATTGGCGAGGTTCTTGCTTTTTACATACTCTTTGAAAATGATGGATCCATAGAGGTTGTCCACCGGGATATCGAAAAATCCCTGGATCTGCCCTGCATGCAAATCCATGGTAATGACGCGCGTGATGCCTGCTTTTTCCATCATATTGGCTACGAGCTTTGCCGTAATTGGCACCCTTGGAGCGGCTTTCCTATCTTGTCTAGCATATCCAAAGTATGGCACCACCGCAGTGATAGAGGCTGCAGAAGATCGCCTAAGGGCGTCCGTCATAATGAGCAACTCCATGAGATTCGCATTTGCTGGTGCTCCCGTAGGCTGCACGATGAAAACATCGCGTCCTCGTACGGATTCTTTGATCTGTACGTTGATCTCGCCATCGCTAAAGCGACTCACCGTTGCTTGTGAAAGAGGAACGCCAAGATATTGCACCATCTCGGCTGCAAAATCTGGATGCGCCGTACCGCTAAAAACTTTATAACCACGCATTATGACTCCTATAAAGATTTATGCAATTATACTAAACAATCCACCCACCGCCCAATACCTTCTCCTCATCGTACAAAACGCCGGCTTGTCCCTTGGCAAGTCCAAAAACAGGCTCTTTGAGCTCCACTATCGCCACGCTGGCGTCAATCTTGACGCTACATGGCACTTTGTGGGTTCTGTAGCGCACTTTGATATAAGCATCGAAGGATTTCTCCTCCATAAACATATTGAGCCCTCGCAAAATCACTCTTTGCTTGGCAAGCTGGGCTTTGTTGCCAACGACGATGATGTTTTTTTGCGGGATGATATCGAGCACGTAGTGGGGCTCTCTCGCGCCATGTACGCGAAAGCCTTTGCGCTTGCCGATAGTGTAGTGCATATACCCTTTGTGCTCACCTATGACTTTGCCTTTGCTATTGACGACAACACCGGGTTTGTCCACTTCGGTATGCTCTTTGAGCACATCAATGTAGCTGCGATCCACAAAACAGATCTCGCTGCTCTCTTTTTGCTCGGCAATGGAACGCAGCAGAGGGATTTTAAGAGCCTCTCTTTTCACGTCCTCTTTGAGCATATCCCCTAGCGGGAAAATGATGCGAGGCAGAAACTCTTTTTTGAGATTGAAAAGAAAGTAGCTTTGATCTTTGCTTTTGTCTTTTGCTTCATAGATGAATTTGCCATCCGTTTTGGCGTAGTGTCCGGTAGCCACTTTTTCAATGCCAAGCTTGTCGGCAAAAGCGATAAGCTCGGTAAACTTCATTACCCGATTGCATAGTGCGCATGGATTGGGCGTGAGTCCCGCTATATAGGCATCCACGAAAGGCTGATAGACGCGATCTCTAAATTCTTGCATCCTGTCTTCTATGTGATACTCGATATCCAAAAGCTTGGCTACTTTTTTGATGTTTTCGATATTTTTTCGATGATACTCCTCATTTGGATGGAACTTGAAGTATACGCCTATAACTTCGTATCCCTCTTTTTGTAGTAGCGTAGCCGTGTAGGAGCTATCCACGCCCCCACTCATTGCAAGTACGACTTTTTTCACCCTTTCTCCTCAGATTTGTTGCAGCAGCCTTTTGAAAAAGATTGCTATATTTGGTGTCTCTTTGATATGTTCACCATCTTTTGTCAAAGAGTTGGTAAGTTTTTTGACAATATCCGCCATTTCGATAGCCGCCACGCAAGAAGCGTTGGTTTTCACGAGTAGCTCTCTTTTTTTATTGCACTGCTCGATGAGCAAGCTTTTTTCGATGAATCCAAGAAACTCTACATGAAAATCTGGATTGATATGTTTTTTTGCTACAGATTCGAGCTTTTTGTAGATCTCTGTCGCCTCTTTTTGCGAATCGGCTCTATTGACTATCAAAAAAACCTCATCATGAACTCTCGCACAATATTTTATCATAGAATAGGCATCCATGATAGCGGCAGGATCAGGTATGGTGACAATGATCGTATCCGTGGCCGCTTTAATGAAACTTCGCACATTCTCGCCAATGCCGGCTCCCGTATCGATTATCAAAAAATCAAGCTCTCCTATGCCTCTGAGTCCATCGTAAAATTTCTCCAGTATATCGCTATTTTGATAGCGCATAATCTCTTCGCCACTCTCGCCAGGTATGAGCAGGAAGTTGTTGTTTATCTTGACGACAATATCTTCCATGCTCGCTTTTTCTTGCAGTAAATCCAAAATGGTATATTTTGGCTTGACTCCAAGGATGATATCCTGATTGGCTAGCCCAATATCGGCATCGAAAAGCGCTACTTTGTACCCATAAATCGACAATAAATAGGCTATATTCGCGGCGATGGTACTTTTTCCAACACCTCCTTTGCCGCTAGCGATGGTAATGAACCTCATCCTCTCTCCAGCAAAAATCTCAAAGGAATTATAACCGAATCTCTCTCACTCCAGTGTGGATGAGGGAGTTTAAGATGCTCTTTGTCTATTTTTTTGTCATTATAAAATATTATATCAAGATCCAGCGTGCGAGGAGCGTTTTTAAAGACTCTTACCCGCTTGAAGCGCTTCTCCATATAAAGAAGAAAATTGAGAAGCTCAAAAGGCGAGAGCGTGGTATCGAGTAAAAAAAGTGTATTGTAAAAATCGGGCTGTTCCAGATAGCCAAAGGGAGGATTTTTGAGAATCGGAGAAGTTTTGATAAGGCGCACTCTCGGATGAGAGGCTAACAAAAGGGCTAATTTTTTAAAGCGCCTCATGCAGTTGCCAAGATTGCCACCCACGCCAATGATTGCTAGGTTGTTTCGAACATCTTTTGCAAACGTTTTCCCAAAAGTTGGCGAAAAATAGAGCGTCAAATTGTCTGCTAACTTTTTTCTCAACTATAATACCTCTGCACCGCTATCTCTAAGCACCACCATATCCTCGATGCGTATGCCAAACTCCCCAGGAACGTAGATGCCAGGCTCAATGGTAAATACCATTCCCTCTTTCAAAATCTGCTCATTTCTTGCGTTGATAAATGGCATCTCATGGATATCCAATCCCACGCCATGCCCCAAAGAGTGCACAAATGCCCCTTTGAATTCGCTATTGTCAATAATATCTCTAGCTATTTTGTCAAGGTCTTTTGCTTTCATGCCGGGCTTTGCTCTTCTTATGGCCTCCTCCTGGGCTTTGCGCACCACATCGTAGGCTTTTTGAATTTTTGGATCGCTAAATTTTTGATCTTTCGAAAAGTTGATACGATCGCCATACTGACTCGTCCTCGTCCTATCGGAGCAGTAACGCTTGTACTTTATCCCGGCATCGAAAAGAACTAAATCTCCCTCTTTTAGTATTTTATCCGTGGGATGGGCATGGGGCTTGGCCGCGTTTTCATTGATGGCAAAGATTGGCTCGAAACTGAGATCATATTCCCCAAACCTACTCAAAATCGCTTTGGCTTCAAACTGCAATCTCTTCTCACTCTTGCCCTTGGCTTTTGTCAAAAAGGCAGCAAACTCATCAAACGCCTCTTTATTGAGTCTTGCAGAAATTTTAAGCAGCTCAATCTCCTCTTCATTTTTTATTTGACGCTTTTGCCAAGAGAGATTGGCTTTTTTGGTAAGAGTGAGAGGAAGCTTTTGCAAGGCCTCTAGTTCAGTGCAGCCAAGATCTTTTGGATCATAAAAGAGTTTTTTGATTTTGAGTCTTCTAAGAAGCTTGCTTGCCGCACCGAGAAGATCTCTTGCCTCGATAACCTCGGCATTTTTAATCTCCTCTTTAGCCGCGGTTGTGTATCTTGCATCTGTGATGAAATATTTTTCGCTTCCAGCCACTACGAGGAGTTCATTGTCGCAACTAAAGCCAACCTCATAGTAGACTGCATTCTCATCTTTGAGAATATAGTTCAAAGCCGACCTTATGCTTGCTGTTGCTGCTGTTGCTGTGCTTTGATTGCTTTGATCTCTTGGAAGATCTGATTCATCGCAACCATCGCCAAGTGGTAGCTAAACGGACCAAAGCCAGTGATCACACCAGCACATACGGGAGCAATCATACTCTTTTGGCGAAACTCCTCACGTCTATAAACATTGCTTAGATGCACCTCGATTGTTGGTAGTTGCACCGCTGCAATAGCATCGCGAATAGCGATGGATGTATGTGTATAGGCTCCTGCATTGATGATGATACCATCAGCTTCACCGAGGCACTCTTGAATCTTATCAACTAGCTCACCCTCTAGATTGCTTTGGAAAAACTCTATCTCCATCCCATTGGCGTCCGCGAACGCTTTCATCTGCGTATGGATCTCTTCGAGCTTCATCGCTCCATATATTTGCTGCTCACGAATCCCCAACATATTGAGATTTGGGCCTTGGATCACCATTACTTTCATCTAATTTCCTTTGTATAAAATTTTGGCTATGATTATAGCAACTTTTTGCTAAAGGAGATTTTAGTGACTATCGTGCACGCCAAGCACATCCTCTCGCCAGATACGATCCTTAGCGATCAAGCGGTGGCTTTCGATGAAAAAATTGTAGCTATCGACTCCTTTGACAACCTGCTAGGACGATACCCCGATGCCAAGGTTATTCGCTTTGAAGATGCTGTGATTTTGCCAACTTTCGCAAATCCCCACGTGCATCTGGAATTTAGCGCCAATACCGCGACGCTTAGCTATGGCGATTTCATTCCTTGGCTCAATAGCGTCATCGCCCATAGAGAGGAGCTGCTGACAAAGTGCGACGAAGAGTGCATCCACAAGGCAATCCATGCTATCATCGAAAGCGGAACATCTGCAATCGGGCAGATTAGCAGCTATGGGGAAGAGATGGAAGCGTGTGCGAAAAGTCCCCTTTATATCCGCTTTTTCAATGAGGTCATCGGCTCCAATCCGGCTGTAGTGGACGCTATGTATGCTTCCTTTATGGAGCGCTTTGCAAGAAGCCAAAAACTGGCAAACGATCGCTTCAAGGCAGACGTTGCCATCCACTCGCCCTATTCTGTACACTACATCTTGGCCAAAAAAACTTTGGAGGTCGCCAAAAAAGAGGAGTGCTTAGTAAGCGTGCACTTTGCAGAAAGCAGAACCGAGAGGGAGTGGCTCGATAGTGGAACGGGAGAGTTTTTGGGATTTTTCAAAAAGTTTCTCAACCAAACGAAGCCAATCAACGAACCTTTGCGTTTTTTGCAGCTTTTCGAAGAAACCAAAAACCTCTTTGTGCATATGGTCTGGGCAAAGGATGAAGAGTGGGAACTTATCAAAAGCTTTCAAAGCTCCATCATTCACTGCCCCATCTCCAACAGGCTCCTTGGCAACGGCGTTTTGGATCTGCAAAAAGCAAGACCCCTTCCCTACGCCCTAGCCACAGATGGGCTCAGCTCAAACTACTCGCTCAACATGTACGAAGAACTCAGAGCCGCTCTCTTTGTGCATCCACGCAATGAGGCCAAAGCGTTTGCCAAAGAGCTCGTTATCCACGCCACCAAAATAGCACACCAGATTTTAGGCTTTGATGCCGGAGAGATAGCCGTTGGCAAGCCTGCCTGCTTGCAAGTAGTGGATATCCCTAAAGATCTCAAAAAACTCGAAGAGATATATTTGCATCTGATCTTGCATACACAATCTCCACAAAAGGTGTTCATAGATGGAACAGAACAGAAGTAACTTTAAAAATTTCCTCTCCCAACTCTTTTGGCCACTTACCGCCACCTTAGAGTACCTGCAAAAATACTACAAAGGGATTTTGATTCTTTTGGTGCTGCTTTTGCTCATAGGGCTTTCCCAAAAAGAGGCAATCGAGAAGCCAAACCTTATGCAAATCGATCTCAAAGGCGCAATACTTGATAGCAAAGATATTCTGGCAAAAATCGAAGAGGCGCAAAAACCCAACATCAAAGGGGTGCTTTTCGTGATCAACTCGCCAGGCGGAGCGGTATCCCCATCCATTGAGATCTCTTACGCCATCAAGAGGCTTCGATCCAAAAAACCGGTAGTCGCCTACGCGGCTGGCACATTGGCAAGCGGCAGCTACTACGCAAGCATTTGGGCGAACAAAATCATAGCAAATCCCGGCAGCACCGTAGGATCGATTGGCGTGATATTTGAAGGAGCAAATTTAGAAGCGCTTTTGCAAAAAATTGGCATCTCTCCTCAAGTTGTCAAAGCTGGTAAATACAAAGAGGTGGGCACGCCGTTTCGCAAATGGCATGAGTATGAAAAAGAGGAGCTACAAAAGCTCATAAACAACACCTACAAACAGTTTATCACCGATGTGGCAAAAGCGAGAAAACTCGATCTCAAAAAAGAGAGCAAGTGGGGACAGGCACATATTTTTACGGCCAAAGAGGCGCAAAAAATTGGACTTATCGATAGCGTTGGCACGATGCATGAGGCCAAAGAGGCCATCCAAAAGCTTGCAAACGTCAAAAACCCGGTCTGGAACAAAGAGGATCCATTTGAGAAATTCTTGCGGCAAGTGAGCAAAGAGAGCGCAAATCTCTTGGTCTCACTTCTTTGGGGGCAAAAACTCTTCTAAAAAGGTAAACTGCCGATAAGGCAGAGGGAAAGCTACGAAGTAGGTGTAAGCCCTATGCCTTTTGCCCCTCTCATCCGCCACATCTATGTAGCCTCGCTTGTAGTAGCGAGGCACCTCCTCTAACCTATCAATGCGTTTGAGCGTAACGAGATCCACTTCATAGAGCTCTCCCTTGACTATCTTGCCCTCACCTTTGCTATCCACCAAGTAGGGATAGATCTTTTTGGGAGCCACGAGGGGATAGGCAAAAAGCGATCGTGCTTTGCCAAGATATTTGGCGTTTTGCAAGTAGAAGTGGTTGGGTAAACCTCGCTTCAACGTCCCATAGACAAAGAGTTTAAAGCGCATCTTTACCTTTGACTTGTGCCGTGAGCCTGTAAGATAAATCTTGCAGCTCTATATCGTCACCTATCGCTACGTTTTCCAAAGCGACAGGCTTGCCATCTTTGATCACTTGAGCAAAGGCAGGAGGTGTCTTTTTACTCTCATATGCAAACTGCAGCTTTTGTTGCAAGTGATCAAGCTCTTGATATTTTTTGTGCATGATGGATTGTATTGCGTTTTGGATGGAATTTTTGATTTGAGGCAAAAGCTGGGCTTTGTGCGATAGCTGCATCTGCATTGCTTGCTGCAGCGTGGCATACAGGCTTTGCATTTGTGAGAGGTAGAGAGCTATCTTTTTTTGCGGAGAGAGTTGCTGCAGGGATCGCTGCACATAGAGCATATCTTGCTCTTTCAAAGCCGCAATGGAGAGCATGCGCTTATACATACGCTCTTGCAAGATATCGAGCATCTGCAAAACTTCCATTCTATCTGGCAAGATCATCTCCATAGCTGCACTAGGAGTTGGAGCTCTCAGATCCGCTACAAAATCGCTTATTACATAATCTATCTCATGCCCCACTGCAGATACCACGGGTGTCTTTGCCTCAAAAATGGCTTTGGCTACTATCTCTTCGTTAAAACACCATAAATCCTCTAAACTCCCTCCTCCGCGCCCTACAATCATCACATCCGCCCCAAGGCCGTCGGCCACCCTTATGGCTTCTGCTAGCTCCTGTGCCGCTTCCTTGCCCTGCACGAGGCTATTGACGACATAGATTTTCACCAAAGGCCAGCGTTTGTTGGCAACCCTTAGCATATCCTGCAAGGCTGCGGAGGTTTTGGAGGTAACTATCGCAATACTTCGCACAAAATCGGGAATAGATCGGTTTTTTGCAAAATAGCCCTCTTTTTCCAGCCGCTCTTTTAACTGCTTAAAAGCAATCTGCAGAGATCCCTCACCTGCTGGGTGAAGCTCCTTGGCATAGAGCTGGTACTCTCCTCTTGGCGAATAGAGCCCAATTCTACCACCCACTATGAGCTTTTGCCCCTCTTCCACCCTAAAAGGAACATTTGCTAGATCGCTTCGAAACATTACTACGCGAATTACGCTTTTGTCATCTTTAAGACTGAAGTAGAGATGCCCGCTTGTGTGGTATGTAGGCCTGCTCACCTCTCCTTCTACGAATACTTGCGTAAAGTGCGATTCCAAAAGGTTCTTTATCTGCTGGGTTAGTTCACTCACTTGTAAGATCTTCATCGTAAAAACTCCAAAGCTTTTTCCAATACGACTGCTCTACTATAGAAGAATCCTTGAAAATAATCACACCCTTGCTCTTGCAAAAATCGCAAAACCTTTTCGTTTTCTACCCCTTCAGCCGTCACGGTATAATCGAAAATTTTGGCTATCTCCACAATCTTTTCTACGATGACATCATTTTTATTCTCAAAAAGATTGAGGATGAAGCTTTTGTCTATCTTGATTTCATTGATAGGAAGATCGCGCAAATAGCTCAACGAGGAATATCCCGTACCAAAATCATCTATGGCAATTTTTACGCCGATATCTTGCAATTTTCTCATTTGCTCGATTGCATAATCGGTATCTTTGACGAGCGCGTCCTCCACGATTTCCAAGATTATGGAGCTGGCTTTCTTGTCCATGAGCTTATTGTATAGCTCTTGCATGAAACGCTTGTTGTTAAACTGCTCTGTTGAAATATTGATAGCAACCTCCACATCTTTGTAGTGGTGCATCCTCTCCATATCCTTAAGCACATGTTCCACCACATACATGGTCATATCATACACAAGCCTCGTACCTTTGATAAAGGAGAAGAATTTATCTGGATACAAAAAGCCATAGAGGATGGAGTCCCAGCGTATCAGTGCTTCGAATCCCACCACTTCACCTGTTTGCAAAGCGACTTTTGGCTGGTAGAATATCTTAAATTCGCCGTTTTTAATCCCCTTTTCAATCTCTCTTTTCATCACCAAAAACTGCTTCGATTCAATATCTAACTTCTCATCGTAAAAGCTAAAACTTCTTTTGCCATTTTTCTTACTATAATACATCGCGATATCGGCATTAGTGATCACATCCTCTGGACCCTTTTCATCCATTGGAAAGATGTAGATACCTATGCTAAAGGCTATGTCTATTTCAATATCGTTGATGATGACCGGCTTTTCGTAGATGTCTAGCAGCTTTTGCGCTACAATCGCCGCCCTGCTACTGGCAGCTTGGAGATCTTTACCGATATCGACTAAAACTAAAGCAAACTCATCCCCGCTAATTCTTGCAACTATATCTCGCTCTTTTTTGATACTTTTAAGCTTTTGGGATACCTCGATGAGCACCTTGTCGCCAACGGCATGGCCGTACGAGTCATTGATATATTTGAAATTATCGAGATCAATGAACAAGAAAGCGTTGAGAAACTGCTCTTTTTTTGCAGTATGGCGCACGATTTCAAGCTCTTCGAGAAGTTTGCCTCTATTGAAGATCTCAGTTAGAAGATCGTGGGTTGCACGTCTTTCGTTCTCCTCTTGGATCTTTTTAAGATCACTTATATCAAAAAAGTGAGAAATGTAATTTTTAATCTCGCCATTTTTATCTCTAATGGCGGTGATGGAGAGAATCTCCGGATAGATGGTGCCATCCTTTTTGCGGTTGTAAATCTCTCCTTTCCAGTAGCCTTTTTCCTTGATATCTCGCCACATCTTCTCATAAAACTGCACAGAGTGTTTGCCAGATTTGAGTATCGATGGATTTTTGCCCAACACTTCTTGCTCTTTGTAGCCAGTGATCTCCTCGAAAGCTTTGTTGACTTTGACAATATCGCCATTTTTATCAGTAATCACGATGGCTTCATGCGCCTCAAAGGTATGGCTCAAAAGCGCAAGCTCCTCTTGAAGATCTTTTTGTCTTTTTTGCAGTTCGAGCTGTTGCAGGCTCGATTCGAAAATATCGATCATTCTCATGACAACGTCGATAACACGCGTAGAAATGGTGTTTTTACTAGCCACTACCAAAATCAGCCTACACTTTTGGCTCAGCAAAATTGGAAAAATTGCGATAGATTTGATATCGTGCGCAAGCAGCTCTTTGTGTTTGATGGCAAGCACTTTATGCTGCCTTTTTGCACGCACATCTTCGATAGTGTCTGCAAGGAGTTCTTTTAAATTCTCGTTAATAAAAGAGATCGCCACTTTTTCTACCGCCACAATCTCATCGTTTTTGCAATTGGTTATATAAAGAAACTTAAATAGCGCCGTTTTATCCAAAAAGACGGCAAAGAGATTGACCAGAGCTTGAAAGTTATCTATATGCAAAACATTTTCTGAAAATTCTGAAAAGATAGAGTAGAGCGATTTATCTTTTTTGATGATGTTGTAATAGAGTGTAATCTTTTGCAATAGATCGTTGAAAAGCTGCAAAAAGATAACCAGCGAAATGATAGCCAATATCCATATCACCGCACTCCAAAGCAGCGTATAAAAAGCTTTTTGCTTCAACATGTATTGAAAATGAATAATTTTTTTCAATACGTCATACTCGATCACAAAAAGCGTATCGATATAGCGAGTAGCGATATTCCACCACTGCTTGGAAGTTTTAAGGAATTGATGATGATTGATGATGCTCTTTTTCAATCCTTCAAAATCATTTTGCAAAGAGATAGGGAGCTTCTTCTTAAAAAGTATGGCTACCTGGTAGGGCATATTTTTCTCTAATAGTTTTTTAAGAGCCTGGTATTGGATTTCCAATTCTATTATCTTTGGCAGCAGCGACTTTTGCTCTTGGGTTTTGCTCAATAAAAAGGCAATGAGCGCTCTTTGCTTACCGCTGATTTCTGTCAGCTCCAAGATATTGTGAAAGGTTAAAGCGTAGCGCAAAAACTCTTCGTTGATATAGTCGTTGTGCAAAATCTGTGTAGAAGCGATGAGTCTTTCGATAGCTTTGCTGTATTGATGCATAATAGCTAGAAGTTCCATTTTATTTTGATCGATTTGTTTACGAAGAGTATGCAGCTTATCAAGATATGCGATAATCTCCTTGATTCGCACCCCAGCGTCAAAATCGTTTCGATAAAGAAAATCTAGAAATTTGTTTACAAGTTTGTCGCTCTTTTGCCGGGCAGCTTTGAGGCTGTTGCGATATTTTGGATCGGAGAGTGCAAGAATCGAGAGTCCTCGCTCTTTTTGCAGATTTTGTACCAGCAATAGCGCATACTGCGCGTATTCTACCTCTTTTTGTAGGTTCTTGCTCCTTTGGTATGCAACATAGTTGCTATAAACCGAAGTGCTGGAAAAATAGATCAGCCCAATTGCTGGAATGAGAAGTATGATAAGAATTTTATATTGTAAACTCTTAACAAACTTTTCCAACTTTTCTCGCTATGAATAGAGTTGAGATTCCAAAAGAAAAGGATGCGACATTCTCCATCTTGAAGCCGCTCTCTTGCAACTCTCTAATGAGCTGCTCGGTGGTCAAAAACGCATCGATGGAGTTTGGTAGATACTCGTACGCATCCCTATTACCCGATACCATCCCACCAACGGCTGGCAAAATCTTTTTCATATAGAGTTCCACCATCCTATCCATGAGAGTGCTTTTTTCTCTTTTTGTAAACTCAAGAATCACCAAAATCCCCTCTGGCTTGAGGATCCTGTAAAACTCCTCTATCGCCTTTTTTCGCTCAACCACATTGCGTATCCCATAGGTGATGCTCACAAATTCGCAGCTGCTATCATCTAGTGGGATATCTTGTGCGTACGCCTCTATGTAGTTGAACTGCGGGAATTTCTCTTTGGCTACCTCCAACATCCCCAAAGAGGGATCGACTCCAGTGAAACTCTTAACATCGATGCCTCTTTTTTGTGCGATCTTTTGCCAAAAGCCCAGCATATCGCCAGTGCCGCATGCCACATCCACAATTTGATAGATATCTTTCTTGTCATAGAGCCCAAAAGCCCTCTCACAGGCGCGCTTACGCCAGGCTATGTCGCTGCCAAAGCTAAGCACCCTGTTGGCAAGGTCGTAGCTTTTTGCGATATCATCAAACATTGATACGATCTTTTTTTGTTTATCCATTTCTGCTCCAAATTAGTAGATCCTCGCCTATTTTTTGCGTATGCAAAAAAGTTACCTTCTTGTTTAAAGCGTAGTTGGTCTTGGCTAGCATTTTTGGCGCCACAAAGACCATATACCAATCCACCAAACTTCTCGTAACCCTAAGCATCCCCTCGCCACCTTCGATCATAATGAATTTATATTCTTGAATTTTCTCAAGATCCGATTCTATGAAAACTTTTCTATCATTTACCTTGAACAGCGGGATTTTGGGGTTGATGTTCTGCTTTTTTGAATATATCAACACATCCGGCGCACTGCCGCCAACGAGCCTGCTATCGAGCGTAGGTTTGTCTATGCGAACCGTATTGCCGCCAATAACCAAGAGATCTATTTTGTCTCTGAGCTTGTGCACAAGCTCTCTCGAAGCCAAAGAGCTAATGACGCCACCAGTAATATTGGCGTTGAGTGTTTGGGCGTATTTGAAAAATATGAATCTACCTTTGCTCCATTTAACGAAGGGCTCCAAGAGATCCTTAGCCTCTTGCTCCTTGACGCCGACAGTCACTTTGATGCCTTGTTCTTTGAGGTAGTTCGCACCACCCGTAGCTTTTGGATTGGGATCGAGCGTGGCGATGACCACTCGCTTAAAGCCAAGATCTTTTAGCAATAGCGAGCATGGAGGGGTCCTGCCATAGTGAAAGCATGGCTCAAGCGTCACATACATCGTAGCGTCATCAAAGAGGTTTTTAGCATATTTTTGCAAATAGTTGTGCAGGTGTAAGGACTCTTCGATCTGTAAAATATCGCTATCACCCGTGAGGCGGTAGTAGGCTTCCTTGATGGCTTCCACCTCCGCGTGGGGTTTGCCAGCTTGGATATGCGCGGCGATACTGAGCAGCCTGCCATTTTTGACCACCGCAGCACCAACTGCAGGATTGGGGTAAGTTAATCCTTGATATTTCCAAGCCTCGTCAATAGCGGCTTGCATATAAAAAGCATCTAAATCTACCATTCAAAATAGGTCTTTGCACTTGCTATTTCATCCAAAGAAACTTTACGATCACCATCTTTAGTAAGCACCACCACATCCTTATCCTCCACTCTCTCTAACTTGCCTTCCACCACTTCGCCGCCAATCGTGGTGATACGCACATTCTCACCAATGGAGTTTTGGAAATGGGAAGGTTTTTTGAGTTTTCTCTCGACTCCCGGCGAGCTCACTTCTAGATAGTACTCCCCTTTTACCGGCGGATGCACATCAAGTAGCGGAGAGATGAGATTGGAGACCTGCGCGCACTTGTCAAGATCCACTCCCTCTTTCGCCTTGATGGTGACGCGGTAAATTGTCTTACCGCGCTCGCTTACCGTCTCGATGTCATAAAGCGTGGCGCCGCAAGACTCCACTATTTTTTGGATTTCCTGCTCGAGGCTCACTTGTTATCCTTTATTTTGGCAAAAAGCTCTTCTATCTTTTTTTGCTGATCGAGCAGCTCGTCAAACTTGAAGTGAAATTTTGGGCACTTGAACCACCCGCTCATCTCCAAGCAGTAGCTTTGTAAAATGGGAGCCGCTTTCTTGAGAGCTTTGAGGATCTCTTTTTGCTCCTCGGGGGTATAGATGGATTTGTCGATATAAACATCCGCGTCATACCCTCCGCGCTTCACATCCACATCCGTCACGGTTAATCCACGTAGTCGCTCGTCCGCCAACTCTCCCAATGCTTCGGAGATTAGCTCAATCAATAAAGAGGCTTGCCTTTTTCGTTTGATCTCGGACATGCTCATACTAGCTCCTTACAGCGTCGCCGCCTCTTCGATCTCTTTATAGGCTTCGATAATGTCTCCAACCTTGATGTCGTTGAAGTTTTCGATCATCATACCGCACTCATACCCTTTGCTCACCTCTTTGACATCGTCTTTAAAACGCTTGAGCGAACTTATGGCGCTATCGTAGATCACCACCCCATCGCGGATAACACGCGCTTTGGCGTTTCTCTCTATCACACCATCTATCACCATACATCCGGCAATCGTCCCCACTTTTGGCACGTTGAAAGTCTCGCGCACTTCGGCCTGTCCGATGGTTTCTTCTTTGATAACAGGCGAGAGCATACCACTCAGCAGCGCTTTGACTTCATCTATCAAATCATAGATGATTGAGTAAGTCTTTATAGTCACACCAAGTTGCTTCGCTTTCTCTTTGACGCTGCCAGTTGGCCGCACATTGAAGCCCAAAATCACCGCATTCTCACTGGCATCCGCCAATGTCACGTCACTCTCGCTAATGGCTCCGACACCTGCGTGGATGATATCGACTTTAACCTCTTCGTTCTTGAGTTTCTCAAGGCTTGATTTTATAGCCTCAAGGCTTCCTTGTGTATCGGCTTTGATGATGACAGGAAGTTTTTTAAGCTGCCCCTCTTTAACAAGCTGGCTAAGCTCTTCAAGGGTAACTTTCGTAGTTTTGCTAAGCTCTTTTTGCCTTTCATATTCGGCTCGTCTTTCAGCATAGACTCTAGCGGTTTCGGCATCTTTGACCGCCACCATAATCTCCCCAGCTGGCGGTACCTTATCTAGTCCCACCACCATACCAGGCTCGCTTGGAGTTCTTTGCTTCACCATCTTACCCAAATCGTCAATAATGGCTCGCACTCTCCCATATGCCACGCCGCACACGACATGATCGCCAACTTTGAGCGTTCCATTTTTCACTATCACGGTGGCTACCGGTCCTCGCCCTTTTTCCAAAGAGCTCTCAATCACTACAGCTTTTGCCTCTCTTTTAGGATTGGCTTTGAGCTCCATAAGTTCAGCCTGCAACAATATGGTATCGAGTAGATCATCCACTCCATCACCAGTTTTCGCACTTACAGGCACAAATTCATACTCGCCACCCCATTCACTTGGCGTAATGCCAATTTCTGCCATTTGCGATTTCACTAGATCTGGATTGGCGTCAGGCTTATCTATTTTGTTGATGGCCACGATTATAGGTACTTCAGCTGTTTTAGCGTGATTGACCGCCTCGACAGTCTGTGGCTTAACTCCATCATCCGCGGCGACCACGATAATGGCAATGTCTGTTGCTTGCGCACCTCGAGCACGCATTTCGGTAAAGGCTTCGTGCCCCGGAGTATCGATGAACGTGATTTTCTTGCCATCTTTTTGGATCATGTATGCACCGATATGCTGCGTAATCCCACCAGCCTCTTTCTCCGCCACTTTGGAATTTCTAATGTAGTCAAGTAACGATGTCTTTCCATGATCTACGTGTCCCATAATGGTGATAACAGGCGGGCGCTCCTCAAAGTAATCATCCTCGATGGAATCATACACTTTCAAATAATCGAGCTCCTCAAAAACATCTTTGATCTTAATTTCTAGTCCAAACTCCTCGGCTAAAATCTCGATGGTCTCTTTGTCCAAAAAGTCGTTTTTGGTAGCCATCATACCGAGATTGAAAAGCACTTTGATAACATCCGCGACGCTCTTGCCGGCTTTTTCCGCAAACTCATAGACCCTCACCTCTTCAGGGATCTCAACCACTTTGATCTCTTGGCCGGCTTTTGTCTCTTTTTTCTTACGTTTTTTCTTTTTGGATCTGCTAATGCCAGTCTGTTCGACATTGAAGCTTTTTCTCGCTACTTTTACCTGTTTTTTGGCCTCAGGCTTTTTGGCTGGCTTTTGCTCCTCTTCAACCTTTTGCAGTTCTTCGCTAAAATCGGGAAGCACTACCACGTTCTCTTCAAGTTCCAAGCTCACATCGCTTAAATCTCTATCTTCCAAAATTTCTATCTTCTTACCTTCACTCTTTTTGGCTGGTGGAGTCTTTTTCACTTTTTTAGGTTTTCTTTTGAGTTCCATCGGCTCTTGTGGCTGTGCAGCTTCAGCGGTTTCTGCTTGCTCTTGCACTCTCTCTTCAGGTTTAGGCGCTCTTTTTTTCTTCACAATCACTAGACCGCGGCGTTTTCTCAGCGTTGGCGGGGTCAAAGACTCTTTTGGACTCTTTTCCTCTCTCTTTTGCTCTTTAACTTCTTCAGCCTTCTCTTTGGCAACCTTCTCTTCGATCTTTGTTTCTTTCGGTTTTTCTTCGACTTTTTTCTTGGGCTCTTCTTTGGGCTTAGCTTCCTCTGGTTTTTGGGTTGTAGCCGCTTCGCCGCTCATAATATATTCTGTGAGCTTTTCTGCCTCTTCGTATGTGACGCTACTGGAGATGGCTTTGACCTTGAGTCCCATCTCTTTGGCCTTTTCTAAGACATCTTTGCTTTTGAGTCCCAATTCGCTTGCGATCTCATGGATTCGAACTTTATCCATTATCAATTATCTCCTTTAACATTTTCAAAGCCGAGGCTGGGTCAGTTTTACAGATTCTGGCGAGATTTTTCGAGAGTTTCTTGTCATCTATGCAGGAGCTGCATATATAAAAACTTCTACCTACTCCACCAAATGCAAAGATACGCTTACCTTCGCACTGAAGTCTGTAGAGCTCATCTTGATATCGTCTTGTTTTGCAATTAATGCACATTCTTACTGGCTTTGACATTGAGGCTAATTATATCAAAAAATGATATTATTATCTACTCTCGTCTACAATCACACCCTCGTTGTCAAAGTCCACTATTTTGATATGGAATTTGGTGAAGCGTTTTTTGAGCAGATCGGCAAGTCTTTTGGCATCATCCGCATGCACCATATTGAAAAATGTAGAGCCACTGCCAGATAGCGTGCTCATCAAAGCCCCATTGTTCAAAGCTACGCGCTGCACTTCGAAAAGCTCTGGCATCGCCTGCATCCTGATATCTTGATGGAGTTTGTCTTTTGAGGCGATTTTGAGCAGATCCCAGCGCTCCTCAAAAATCGCGGCACTCAACAACGAGCTTCTTGAGAGATTGAAAACCACGTCAGAAAGGGGATATTTCTTGGGTAGCCTCGTACGGGAGTGGGAAGTGGATATCGGCTTGTTGGGAATAACCACCACGGCTTTGAGGGATTTTGGCATCTTCTTTTGCAAAGAGTAGACTCTGCCATTTTCCACTACCGCTACGTTAAAGCCTCCCATAACAGCTGGCGTGATATTGTCTGGGTGGTGTTCGTAGTGTAATGCGAGATTCAATAGACGCTCCTTACTCAACGGCACGCCAGCCATGGCATAGGCTGCGCTTATGGCACTTACTATCACGGCCGAGCTACTGCCCAAGCCCCTTGAGAGAGGTATGTGGTTATAAAAGCTGAAACGAAACTTCTCACTCTTATCCACCAATGTCCTGTAATGCTCATTGAAAATCGATACAAAGAGATTGTTACCTTTAAGTTTGAAGTTGTTCGCGCCTTCACCTTTGATGGAAATGCTAAAAAATCTGCTTCGTTTTATTCGTACCATATTGCGCAAATTGAGCGCTACTCCCAAGGTATCGAAACCCGGACCCATATTTGCGCTGGTAGCTGGAACACTTATCAACAATACTACGCCTTTACTGCAGGAATTACATAAAGCGGCGAAATGTCTTCACTACAGGCTAAGTTATCAAGCCTCTCTGGAAGGGAGAATTGCGCCTTTATTTCGCCACTTAGTTTTTTGGTCACAATTTTACCATTTTCTTTGACGAAATAGAGATTTCCCACAGCTTTTATAGGCATATCGCCATTGAAAACGAATCCCTCACACCCATAGAGTTTGGTACCGGTAGTGATTTGGAGCGTTTTGAAGAAGATGTAGACTAGCTTGATAGCCATGAAGCTGCCAGGTCCTTTGGCGAAATAGATCTTTTCTACGTTAAATTCTTGCAGGATCTCTTTGAAGATGAGAGGAAGCGCTTCACTGGTTTTTTGCTCGGTTTCTATTTTTTTAACGAGCATACCATCTTCATAAACTCCCACCAGCAAAGGAGAGCCTAGCGCTACGACAACGACATCTACCCTACTCTTTGGCGAGGAGTGTTCCAATCACATACCCTTCGCTTTGCATATCGGCTTCGATTATCTCGTAAGCGCTGCTATCGGCAAGAAGCGCTTTTGTCAAGGCGTGGTTGAGCGCGTGACTTGCGGCATACGCCTCGTACGCTCCCATGATAGGATAGCCCATAACCGCCAAATCTCCAATAGCGTCCAAGATTTTGTGGCGCACAAATTCATCGCTATAGCGAAGCCCCTCGCTATTGAGCACGCCTTTTTCGTCAAGGACAATCGCATTCTCCAGGCTACCACCCTTGGCCAAGCCGATGGAGCGCAGGTACTGCACCTCTTTCAAGAAGCCAAATGTTCTCGCTTTCGCTATCTCTTTGAGAAAATTCTCTTTGCTAAAAGCGAAAAAGAGATGCTCTTCGCCAATTATTGGATGATCGAATTTAATGGTAAAATCGAGGGTGAAGTTGGATGAAGGTTTGAGCTTGACAAACTTCTTGCCATCTTGGATGGCTATCTCTTTTTTTATTTTCAAAATCTTTTTTGGGGCTGAAAGCTCTCGTATGCCGGCTTCATCAAGCAGCATACAGTAACTTATCGCACTTCCATCCATGATAGGGACTTCATCGTTGTCCAATACTATGAGCATATTATCGATCCCATAGCTATAGATCGCGCTCATCAAATGTTCGATTGTGGAGACGAGGACGCCGTTTTTTCCAATGACGGTAGCCATTTTGGTATCTATCACATTCTCAGGGGTCAAAGGAATGTAGCAGTTTTTATCTTTTCTATAAAAACATATACCGCTGTTTGCTTTTGCCGGCTGCAAGCGCATCTTCACCGGTACGCCCTTGTGCAGTCCGATCCCAACTAACTCAACAGCCTGCTTAATGGTAGTCTGTCTCATCGTCTCCCTTTGTTGCATTCATTCAATTGTAGCAAAATTACTACTGCGTGTCTATTATTTTTTTGGCCTCTTGCAATATCTGGGTGATGTTGAGTTTGATCCATCTTTTATCCATCCACTCGCTTGGACGCACTTCTATCCCTTGTACCAATACGCCAAAATGGAGGTGATCCCCAAGCGCAAGCCCCGTATTGCCGGTTTTTGCGATGATCTGCTTTTCTCTTACCCTATCGCCACTTTTAACTAAAAGCGTTGAACAGTGCCCATAGAGCGTATAAAGACCAAGTCCATGGGAGATAAGTGGCATATTGCCATAGATCCCGTTGTAATCCGCATAGACCACATCTCCTGGATTGCTGGCTTTCACGGGCGCTCGCTTCACGCTCGCGAGATCGAGCCCCAAATGATAGGACTCGCTAATGAGCTTGCCTTTGTAATAATAGTATCGGTGTGTGCCAAAGCTTGCGACTGCAGCCGCATTCTTGAGTGGATAGAAGGGCTTGATGGAAAAGAAGTCAATCTTTTGTTTTGGCACCTTCGATGCATATGCATGGATAAGCTTCTCGTTGGCCTCTCGTAGCTTTTCGTTGATGAAACGAAACTTCTCCTCCAAACTCATAGAGGCGGTCTCTGGATAATCCTCAGCCAATATGGAAATTTTACCTTTTAGGAAGCTCTCTTTGAGATGAATTTTGCTAACTTTATAGGATTTGGAGCGAAGATAGAGAGGAATGTGTACTTTCGATCTATTTTTGGCTTTATCGAAGGCTACGATGTTCGCTCGAAAATTTGGCTCGGTGATAGGCCATGCAATGAGAGCGGCGTAGAAGCCATCTTTATAGAAAGGCTGGGCATAGAACTTCTTGCCAAAATTTGTCTCGATATAGAAATCTTGCAGATTCTCGTCCCTACACTCAAAAACCACTAGCGCACTACCGCCTTTTACGATGGCATAAGAGTTGGTTATGAGGTTGAGCTGCGGCTTTTTGGTATCGATTTTGAGCTTAATAGTCTTTTTGGCGCTATTGCCCGTAAAATAGTTCCAAAAGCTTCTATCCTTCGCTTCAATCTCCAGTAGCGCCTTTTGTCCTAGCTGCATATTGGCTGGAGGTTTGATGGTAAGGGTAATTGTTTTTTGCGGGTTTGTGAGTTCTTGTTTATCGAGTGTGACGCGCTGCTGCCGATTTGCTATTGTAACGCTATAGCTTTTGACAGCAACATTGTCGTTTATAGTGATAGTGAGTGGCTTTTTCAGGTTCCAATAGATGAGATCGGGCGCTGTGATGGTGGGCTTTTCTCGCTCAAACTTCTCGGATGTGTAGATAAAATATGCTATCGCGGCGACAACTGCCACGACCGCTAGAAAAATGTAAAGACCGCCTCTATTCCTTCTCAATATGCAACTCCTTTGCCAAAGTCTCTAAAACAAGTTTCTCAACTCTATCGAAATCGTGTAAATTGGATGTAAATCCAGCGGCTCTTCTATGCCCGCCCCCACCAAAGGCCACGGCTATCTTGCCAACATCCACGAAGGTTTTGGATCGCATGGAGACCTTGATCCTACCATCCTCTTCTTCTCTTAGCATTACGGCCACTTCCACGCTGGCAAGGGATCTCGCCATGTCCAACGCACTCTCACCCATCTCCTTGGTGGCTCCGCTACTTCGAAGCATCTGTTGCGTCATGCACACAATCGCCACACGGGCTTGCAAACGAAGCTCCAGAGTTTGCAGCATAAGCTGAATAAGCCTCAGTTTCGCCAGAGGCTCACGCATAGTAAGCTCAGTGGCTATGTCATCTGGCTTTGCACCAAGCTCGCACAGCTCTTTAGCAAAAGCGAAAACTCCCGCATCGACGCTATCGTATTTGAAAAAGCCGGTATCATCCACCAAAGCTGTATAAAAACATGTGGCACTCTCTTTTGGGATAGGAAGCTGCAGCTCTTTTGCCACCTTGTAGACCACCTGCGAAGTGGAGGCAAATGTTGGCTCGACGATGTTGATATCCCCATAGAGCGTATTGCTTCTGTGGTGATCTATGTTTATCAAAAAGGCCTTTTTTTCATTAACACCTAGCCTATCGAAACTGCCGCAATCGAAGCTTATCCAAAGATCGCTTTGAGAGGGTAAAGTGTCGCGAATTTTTGTAAACCCAGGTAGGAATTTCAGGTTGTAAGGAAGTTCGGTGGTATTGAGAATGTTTACTCTTTTTTTCATTTTTTGCAAGATATGATACATCCCAAGCGCACTACCTAGCGTGTCGGCATCGGGATTGATGTGAGTCAGCAAAAGGATATGACGAGCTTCTTGTATCTTTGTCAATACCTCTTTCATATCTCTATCTTCATGGAAATATCTGGCCAAACTGCCTGATGTACGATCGCACCACTGCTTATCGCATCGATTCCAAGATCGATATAATCTTTAATGGTTTGTGGCGTAATGTTGCCGCTTGCTTCCAATAGTACATGAGTAAACTCGCTATCTCTTAAAGCTACGACCTCTTTGACGGCCTCCACATCCATATTGTCGCACATGATTATATCAGCCCCCGCCTCCATGGCAAGTTTTGCTGCCTCGAAACTTTCGCACTCCACTTCGATTTTGGCTGTAAATGGGATATTCGCTCTTGACTTTTTGATAAATTCATGCAGATCTTCGATGGTGGCCAGATGCGTATCTTTGATCATCAAACAGTCATCCAACCCCATGCGATGGTTTATCACGCCTCCCACTCTTGCTGCATACTTTTCAAATACCCGCAAAAGCGGTCTAGTCTTTCTGGTATCTAGAACTTTGATTTTTCCTTCGCTCAAGCGCACAAACTCTCTGGCTTTCGTAGCGATGGAGGAGGCGTGCAAAATGGTATTAAGCAGCGATCGCTCCGCTTGCAAGAGCGCAATAGAGTCCCCATACACATGAGCAATCAGTTCCTTTGGAGCGAACTCCTCCCCGTCGCTTTTTTGCCATGAAATCGTAAGCCCAAGCTCCTTTGCAATCGCTTGTGCGTAGGGTACTCCCGCCAGCACTCCATCGGACTTGGCTACGATTTTGGCCGCAGCTTTTTTGTGTTCGCCTACGCGCTCAAAAAGATCGCCTCTTCCAATATCTTCTGCCAATACCGCTCGTGCAAACTCTTCAAGTCTCATCTCTACGCCCCCACATACTCGAACATGCGCTCCAAAGCTACTTTTGCCCAGTAGATCGTATCCTCATCCACATGAATCTCATTGATAGGATTGCCTTTCTTAATCTCTTGCAAGGTATGAAGCACATCCTCAAGAGTCGTCTCGTTCATTGTTGGGCACTCAGGTTTGGTACTAGAGAGCACATAGGTGTTTTTATCTCTTAGTCTATGCACAAGGTTGTACTCCGTGCCCACTGCCACCTTTTGCTCGGGATCTAGAGATTTCACATACTTGATAATCTGACTTGTTGATCCTACGAAATCCGCCGCTTCACACACGCTCGGATCGCACTCTGGATGCACGGCAATCTTTATGCCTGGATAGCGCTTACGGAAAAACTCTACATCTTTAAGGGTAAAAAGCTGATGGACTGAGCAAAAGCCGTTGTAACAGATAATATCTGCAGCTTTGATATCCTCATCCGAATCTAAGCCAATTACAGCGCTTTTAAGCCCCATCTGCCTCGCCACATTTTGCCCAAGACATCTATCTGGCACAAAAAGGATCTTCTTGCCACTCTCAAGCGCTTTTTCTATAATCTTTACGGCACTGCTGCTAGTACAGACAGCTCCTCCCATCTGCCCCACTTTTGCTTTTACCTCTGCGCCACTATTAATATATGTAATAGGTAAAATATCCTCTTTTTTGATACCCGCTTTTTCCATCGCTTTAACCGATTCGTCAAAATAGGTGCTATCAATCATTCTCGCCATAGCGCAGCAAGCAATTTTTGGCATGGCGACGCGCTTTTGGGGAGCCAAGATTTTAACGCTTTGCCCCATAAATCCCACACCACAAAACAGAATCCACTCGCTATCACTCTCTTTGGCTCTTTTTGCAAGCTCCAAACTATCTCCTGTTATGTCGGCAATCTCGAAAACCTCATCTTTTTGATAGTAATGAGCCACGATCGTCACGCTCAATTCATCTCTGAGAGCATTGATCTCTTTTTTTAGCGTTTCTATATTATTCAATAAAACTCCTTTAGGCCAAAAGCTCGCGTTTATGTAATTTTAGCTAAAATAGATTAAAAATTTTTGCAAAGAGGTAGTAGATGGATTTTTTAACCAATCCCAATGTTCTTTTTTATCTTACAGCTTACATCATCGGCGGCATCCCATTTGGTTATATTCTGGCCAAGATTTTCGCCAACGTCAATATTAAAAAGAGTGGATCGCATAGTATTGGTGCCACCAATGTCTTACGCGTTGTCAAGCAAAAGGATCCCAAACTTGCCAAAAAACTCGCCATTACCACGGTAATATTTGATGCTCTTAAAGGCACGGTATTGGTATTTATTGCCAAATTTTTAGGGTTTCCTCCAGCAGTTTGGTGGATGGTAGGCATCCTCACCGTTCTTGGCCACTGCTACAGCCCTTTTTTGAAATTTGAAGGAGGCAAAGGAGTGGCTACGGGAATGGGTGTATTGATGGTGCTTTTGCCAATCGAAACCATTATTGGCATCGCGGTATGGGCAGTTGTAGGCAAACTGAGCAAAATCTCATCCCTAGCTTCTCTAAGTGGCCTTGCGGCGGTAGTGATAAGTAGCTTCATCATCCATCCCAAACTCCCCTATGTAGAATCGCACGCACCACTGCTACTTTTAGCTTTTATTATTCTCTATAAACACATCCCAAATCTCGTGCGTCTCATAAAAGGCGAAGAGCAAAAAGTAGCGATATAATGAAATTTACGATCCAGCTCAAAGATCTTAGCTTCTACGCCATCATCGGCATATTGGAGTTTGAGCGTAAAATTCCTCAAAAAATCGTCATCAACGCCACCATCACTTATGAAGATAGTGAAGGCTACATCGACTATGCAAAGATGGCGGCATATATTAAGGATCATATCAAAAAGCGTAAATTTGGCCTCCTAGAAGAGGCTTTGATATCTACCTCAACCATGCTCAAGGCCAAATTTCCCCAAATCCTCACTATCGATCTTGCAATCGCAAAACCCCAAATTCTTCCCGACTCAACCCCATCGGTATCGCTTTTTCTTAAATTCGACTAAAATAAATTTTAAAAAAAGCTAAAAATTTGTTTAAATTCAGTTGAAATTGTGTTATAATTTTGCCAATTCTTAAACATACACTAAGGGGCAAACCGATGAGAATACTCATAGTAGAAGATGAAATTACTCTCAATAAAACATTAGCGGAAGGACTCAAAGAGTTTGGTTATCAAAGCGACATCAGCGAAAGTCTCAAAGACGCACAATATTATCTCGATATCAGAAACTACGATCTTATTCTCGTTGACTGGATGTTACCAGATGGCAGCGGACTAGAACTCGTAACGCAAGTAAAACAGGACAACCCCAAAACAGTCATCATAGTACTTAGTGCTAGAGACGACAAAGAGAGCGAAATTGAGGCTTTGAGGGCTGGAGCAGATGATTATATTAGAAAACCTTTTGATTTTGATGTATTGGTTGCTAGAATTGAAGCAAGACTACGCTTTGGTGGTAGCAGCATTATAGAGATAAAAGAGCTTGTCATCAATCCAGAAGAAGAGAAAATCCTCTACAAAGATAAAGAAATCGAGCTCAAAGGCAAACCTTTTGAAGTACTGACCCACCTTGCACGCCACAAAGATCAAATCGTCTCAAAAGAGCAGCTTCTCGATGCAATATGGGAAGAACCTGAGCTCGTTACGCCAAACGTCATCGAAGTTGCCATCAACCAGATTCGACAAAAACTCGATAAACCTCTCGGCATCCAAACCATCGAGACAGTTCGAAGAAGAGGCTATAGATTTTGTTATCCTCGCAAAGCTTAAGAGTAAAGCTTCTTTGGCGCTTGATAATAGCTTCGGCTATTCTCATAGCGCTCTTTTCCACCCTCGTCTATGGATTCATCAAAAAATCGCTCTATGAAGAGATCCAAGACCAACTTATCAAACAGGCGCGATTCATCTCTTCCACCGTCCCCACATATCATACAGGCGAGAAGATTGACAGCTTCTATCTCAAGAAAACCCTCGATATTTCCGTAACCATCGTTCCCAAACCACCATTTATCAACGATGCTACTTTTCAAGAGTACACCAAAAACCGCAAAAAATATCTCGTTTTACTCTATCCATACAATTTCAAAGAGCAGACATTCTTGCGCATAGAAAAAGATATTTCATCCATCGACAAGATTTTGCACAAACTCTATAAAATCATCATTTTCACCAATATCCTCGCTTTCGCGTTCATCATAATCTATGCGGCGTTTCTCTCCAATTATCTGACAAAATATATCACCAACCTCAACAAAAAGCTAACCTCCCTCAACGAACATATGCTAAAACCCATAAAGGTAAAAGATCTGCCAGAAGAGTTTCAGCCTTTGGCACAAGCTATCAACATGCTCATCAACCGCATCCAAACCTTCGTCAAATACCAAAAAGAGCTTTTCATAGGTATCGCGCACGAACTCAAAACCCCTCTTGCAGTGATGAAGCTCAAAAATGAAGTGACACTCATCAAAAAACGAAGCCCAGAGGAATATATAGAGACCATCAAACTTAACATCAAAACCATCAACGAAATGAATAAAATGATTGAAAACATCCTCAAAATCGGGCGTCAAGAGGGCGATCAATTTGAGCCTCCAGTGCAGCTCGATCTCATAGAGTATCTCAAAGAAAAGAGCAAAAACTACCAACTCCTAACCCAAAGCGAAGGTAAAAAGCTCATCACCGATTTGCAGCCAGCCAGCTACACCACCACCATCCAGCCTACACTACTCAATCACATTATCCAAAACTTTGTCCAAAACGCAATCAAATTCACTCCAAAAGGCGGCAAGATACTTCTTAAAAGCTATCCTACTACCAAAGGTATCAAGATCGAAGTGATTGACGAAGGACCGGGTATCAACGAAAACCTCGATCTCTTCGCACCCTTCAAAAGAGATGGCAAAAAAGGCGGTGTAGGGCTTGGGCTCTTCTTGGCCAAAAGCGCTGCCGATGCCATGGGCGCCACCATCACCATAAAAAACCGTGAAGACAAAAAAGGCACCATCGCATCGCTCTTCATTCCCAACCAACTTGCTTGCCCACTCTGTTAATTTAAAGTTATTTTAAGCTAAACTGGGGTATAAAACAGATCAAAAAATTTTCGAGGGGGACATATGTCTTTAATGATAACTGATGAGTGTATCGCTTGCGATGCATGCAGAGAAGAGTGCCCTACAGGCGCCATCGAAGAGGGCGATCCAATCTACATTATCGATCCGGATAGATGCACAGAGTGCGTGGGATTTTATGACGAACCAGCTTGCATTGCGGTCTGTCCAGTTGATTGTATCGTTCCTGATCCTGATAACGTAGAGACTATTGCTGAGCTTAAATACAAATACAACCAGATAATCAGCGAAGAAGATTAATGGCAAAACGCACCGCCATTATCGACATAGGCTCCAATTCTGCACGCATGATCGTGCTTGAGCGCACAAGCCGCTTCGGCTTTTACCTGCTCAATGAGACAAAAAGCAGAGTGCGCATCAGCGAAGGAGCCTACGAAAATGGCGGCAACCTCCAGCCAGCTGCAATCCAAAGAGCAATTAACGCTTTACAGGAGTTTCTCTCCATAGCCAAAGCTTTGAAAGTAAAAAAGATTCTCTGCGTGGCTACATCCGCTGTGAGAGACGCACCAAACAAGCATCAATTCCTCTCTCAAGCAAAAAAAGAGCTCGATCTCAATATCAAAGTCATTGATGGAGACATGGAAGCACTTTTAGGAGCAATCGCTGCCCTCAACCTACTTCCTATCCAAAACGCCGTGACACTCGATATAGGAGGAGGTTCTAGCGAGCTGGCACTTATCGAAAATAGGAAAATAGTGAAAACCATCTCGCTAGATCTTGGCACCGTAAGGCTCAAAGAGCTCTTTTCCGATAAAAACGAAGGAATTGAAAAAGCTATTCGTTTCATCCACGAGCAGATCACAATGCTGCCAAAAGATTTCAAAGCCGATTTGCTCATTGGCATTGGCGGTACGGCAAGAGCCATCGCCCAAGCCATCATGAAAAAAGAGGAGTATCCCCTCGACAAACTCCATGGCTTCAGATACGACCTAAACAAAGAGAGCAAATTCATAGATAAAATCATCACTGTGCCCGTTCTTAAGCTCAAAAAGCTTGGCATTAAAAAGGATCGCTACGACACCATCAAAGAGGGAGCACTCATCTTTCGTGAAATCGCCAGACACCTTGGAGCAAAAGAGGTGATAACTAGTGGCGTGGGCGTGAGGGAGGGGGTCTTTTTGCGCGATCTATTGCGCAATCACCACTACACCTTCCCAGCCAATTTCAACCCAAGCCTCAAAAGCCTCATGGATAGGTTCTGCATCGACAAAAAACAGAGCGCCTGCCACTACAAACTGGCGAAAAAAATCTACGATACGCTATACAAAGAGTTCGATCCTCAAAAAAACTATGAAAAAACACTTCTCATTGCTGCTAAACTACTCAACATTGGCATAAAAGTCGATTTTTATGAACACCACAAACATAGCAGTTATATTATTCTCAACGATTTAGAGTATGGATTTTCTCACCAAGATATCGTAACTATTGCGACACTCGTTCGATTTCATAAGAAAAAACTTCCCAATAAAGAGTCCATAAAAAATTTGCAAGATCTCTTACCACCTAAAAAAAGTCTTGAGTGGTTAAGCTTCATCCTAACATTGGCAGAAACTATCAATAAAGACCTCACCTGTCCAGCAATTGAATTAACATACAGCAAAGATGTTTTGCAGATTCAATCCTCTAGCAACCTATTTCTCGCTCAAGAGGAGATAAAAAGCTTGCAAAAGCCAAAAGCTTTTGCTATTAAATTTACTTAAAATCTTGTTCCTACACTAAACTCAAAACTTGAAGTTCTATCACCCTCCTTATCATTCAGCGCCTTAGCAAAAATTAGCTGAATTGGTCCCATAGGTGAAAGCCACTCTATTGCAGCACCAGTGCCAGCACGTGTAATTGCGGTAAAACTATCCTCTCCAATGCCACCATAATCGATAAAAAATGTCAAACGCATATTGCTGTTTTTCATTAGAGGAATGCTTGCTTCTAAAGAGGTAGAAAACATCTCTTTACCACCAATAAGGCGTCCCTCTTCATCTTTCGGTGAAATGGAGGCTGTTTGATAGCCTCTAAGCGATCTGATCCCTCCAAGATAAAACTTCTCAAATACAGGTAAATTTCCTTGATCAACAATATAACCTACACGTGCTTTTGCCCTGAGAATAAGATCATAATCGATCAAATCCTCCAATCCATAATAGTATGCGCTCCTTGCATAAAATTTTGTATACCTCTCATTTCCTCCAGCCCCAGCATACTCGGCAGACGCAGAGAGTGTTACACCACTTCTTGGGACATAGTAATCATCCGTATTGTCAAAAATAACTGCAGGTATCAAAGCACTCTTAGTATAAGTTCCCTCTTGAAAATAGTAGTCATCGTATACAACATCTGTTAATTTATTTTTCTCATATGCATATGTTAAAGAGGCGGACAAATGGCGCGTAAACCTATGGCCAACACTTAGACTACCACCTTTTCGCTCTTGAGTATAATCATAGTATTCAAAACGAGTATTATATAAATTAATTCCCAAACTATAATCACTATCAAAAACACGAGGATTTGTAATTCCTAAGTTAAAACGCATAGATTTGGATGAGTAATCAATCTGAAACCTCCCCTCAATCCCGCTACCGAAGATATTTTTGTCATTAATACTCGCGTTAACCAAAAAACCCTCGTAAGAGCTATATCCACCACCAATCATGATATTACCCGTCGGCATCTCTTTGACTTGCACCAGCAAATCCATCTCGTTTGGTGAAACTCTGCGCTCCTCTATTTTCACATCCGAGAAAAAGCCAGTTCTTCTTAGGGCATTTTTGGACTCGATCAAGTCCGTATAACTATAGGTATCGCCAGGTGCCAAGAAGACTTCGCGGCGAATTACGCGATCCAAAGTTCTTTGATTGCCAGAGATCACCACGTCGCGAATGTAGACCTTTTCACCTGGGTTGATGATATAGCGTAATTTTACCTGATGAGTCTTTTCATCTTTTTGGAAATCCGGCACGATCCTGACAAATGCATACCCTTTGTCGGCTATGGCTTTGCGCAGCTTCTCGATATCCTTTCGCATCTTCTCGATATTGAAGACTTTACCAGGCACGAGATTGAGTTTACTCATCAATTTATCTTTTTTGACTACCGGCTCCAATAGTTTTATCTGCACATCCGCCACCCGGTAAGGCTTACCTTCGAAAATGTGATAGCGTAGCTTCGCTTTGTAATTGTCGAAATCTACTCGCAAAAAAGGATCGCTGATTTTCGCATCGAGATATCCTTTGCTAAAATACAAATTTTGAATGCGCGCACTATCAAGAGGTAGCTGATCGAGCTTCACCTCTCCGCTATCGACCCCTATCATCCACCAAAAGTATGGGTGTTTTTCCCTATTTGCCACAACATCTTCGATATCGTCTTTGTCGAATACCTTCGCGCCACACAGTACCAGATCCTCGATTCTTATCTTTTCGCCTTTATTGACTATGAAGGTGAGCCTCAAACTATTCTCGCCCACCTTCTGGGTATCTACTTCAACCACTGTATCGAAAAAGCCTTGTGACTGTGCCTTTTGCTTGATGCGCTCTTTGGCTTTTTCTATGGCGCTCTCGTCATAGATATCACCCTTTTTGATGCCAAGAATCTCATCGAGTTCCTCTTTTTTGTTCTCTAAATAGCCCAATACCTCGATGGCAGCAATGAGAGGCTTTTCTACAAAATGAAAAATGATGGTACCATCTTTATCCTCTACCCAGATATCTTTGAAGTATCCTTGCGCATAGAATTTCTTGATAGCCTTATCGATTTTTGCCATATCGAGCCTATCACCTTCATGCAAACCAACCATCTCCTTGGCGATAGTTGGAGAGAGGTGTAAAAGCCCTTCGAATTGGATGGAATGTATAGTCTCAGCCTGCAATGCAGCAGCAAAAATCAGCAGTGCTAGATAGCTTTTTCTCATAATGCGCCCTAAATATGTAATTTGGTATTTAGTTTACCAATATTTTGATTAATATAGATTAAAAGCGTATAATATACAATCTACTCTACACAAGGAGCACAATGCATATAGGCATCGTCGGATTGGGACTTATGGGAGGATCCTTGGCATTGGATCTCAAAAGCTACAATCTTGCTAGCCGTATAGTGGGATATGATAGGAACCAAAAGCACTGCCAAGAAGCACTGGAGCTGAATCTCGTAGATGAGATAGTAAGTTTTGAAGATCTCAAAAAATGCGACGTGATCTTTTTGGCAATTCCTGTTGAGGGGATCATAAACGCTTTGCAAAACCTTCAAGATATTGACCCTAAAACCACTATCATCGATCTTGGCAGCACCAAAGAGAAAATCGTAACAACCTGCCCCCAAAAGATTCGCTCCAACTTCGTAGCAGCCCACCCTATGGCAGGCACTGAATACTCTGGACCATTGGCCGCATTTAGGGGACTATATTACGATAAGATCGTGGTACTTTGCAACACGGAAGAAAACGATCCTTTCCACAAAGAAAGAGCGGAAAATATCTTCGTCACCATCGGAATGCAGATAGTCTACATGGATGCCAAAGAGCACGATCTTCACGCCGCTTACATCAGCCACTTGCCCCATGCCATCAGCTACGCTTTAGCCAACTCAGTACTCCAGCAAGAGGATCCCAAAAGCATCCTCATCCTAGCAGCTGGAGGCTTCAAGGATATGAGTCGCCTAGCCAAAAGCAGCCCAACCATGTGGAGCGATATTTTTAAGCAGAACAAAAAGAATCTTCTAGACTCACTGGAGGTTTTCAAAAAAGAGCTAAGAACCGCAAAAGAGCTTATCGAAAAAGAGCGGTGGGAGGATCTTAAAGAATGGATGCAAAAAGCAACCACTCTACACAAGATCCTTTAAAAGCCGCTCTACCTCTTTTTTGCTGATATTGTGGCGTTTGTTTTCATAGATCTCTTCATAAAGGGCTTGTGCCATGGAAGCGGCTCTTTTGTCTTTTGCCACATGTGGCAATAACTTGTTGAGCAGATCTTTTTTTCCATTCCATTTGAAACTCGCGCTCTTTTTATTGAAAAATCTTCCAACTATCGCCATCAACAGCGCCACGCCAAAGCCTAAAGCAAAACCTACTGCAAAGTAACCCCATACGTTTACGGGCTTCGCCGAATGGATAACCTTTGTTTTAGCTGGTTGCTGCTTGGGTGGTTGCACGCCATTAACTGCCTTTTCGTCCACGATTTTGATATGGATTGGCTCGGTTCGCAGCTCTTTTATCCGCTTTTCTTTGAGACTAAAGTAGCGAAGATTGATAGCGGGGATAGTATAGGATCTATCGGCGATGATGGAGAATTTTTGCTCAAAGCTGCTCACCAATCCATCTTTCGTATAGCGCTCTTTTAATTTAGGTTTATCTTTGTAAATGGTCACTCCACTTATGTTGAGATCAATCCCATCAAAACTCTCCAAATTGCCAATACCTTCAATTTTCACGCGGAAGTTGCAGGGTTCATTTGTTTTAAGCTCTTTTTTATCCACGCTTGCATCAATCGTGAAATCCCCTACAAGTCCCACATCTTCAGGCAAAGGCTTAACCAAAATAGAAGCAGAGTTGGAAACCACGCTCTTCCATTTTGGCGCAGTTATGGAAAAACCAAAGAGATCCCTCGTGGTATCTGGCACGGCATACTTAAAAACCGCAGGAGCAATATAAAGCATTCCACTTTTTTGAGGGAGAAGCAAAAATTTGATCCTCTTTATCAGATATTGACCATGCTCTTCAAGATATTTGTTGCTCGATTTAAGCTCTTTGACCCAAAAATTGTCAAATTTTGGTGGCTCAAAACTATAATCCACAATATTGAGCGTCCTTTTGATTTTGAGCTCAAGCTCCGCGATTATCGGCTCAGAGACAAATGCCTCCTTTTTGCTCACCTTCAGCGTGAACATTATATCGCTATTTGGTTTTGCCTTTTTGACAATGAGCTGCAAAGGCTGAGAAGTAACGTTTTCATCATTGACTTTTACGGAGATTGGCGGAATAGTTACGTTTTGATCAGGATAGAAAGTGAGAATCATCGCCTTTTTCACACTCAAATTCCCATCTACATTGACAACACTTTCACTATGAGCTACGCCTGCTACCGGATAGGGACCGATTTTGTTGATTTTTGGCATCTCTATTTCATCACCAGTAGCTTCGATAACCAACTTTGCAGGCTCTCCTTGATAGATGGGATTACTTTTGAGATAGACTCTCACATCGGCAAAAAGAGCTATGACTACAATCAATATACTACCAAGGATTCTCATTGCTTTCCTTTTTTTCTACTTTGATTGGCGCTTTGAACAGGAGCGTTGGCGCGCTATTTTTTTGAATGAGTTTGAGCCACTTCTTCTCTTCTCGATCGCTCATGGACTTTGACTCTTTTTTCTCCCCACGATCGGATGGTTTTGTTTTGCTTTTTTGCTGCGATTTCTCTCGTTTTTGCTGGCTCTTGTTTTGCTGGCTCTGCTGCTGTTTTTGTCGCTTCTGATCCTGTTTTTTCTTTTTGTTCTTTTCCTGCTGGTTTTGTGATTGCTTCTGCTTTTTGAGCATTTTTTTGGCAAGCTCTAGGTTGAACCTTGTATCTTTATCCTCTTTTATACGCAATGCTTTTTCATACATCTCAATAGCTTTTTTGAATTGGTGCAACTGAAAGTAGCTGTTGCCAAGATTGTGCAGTTTCCTAAATTCAAGCTCTTTGTCGCCTGTTGTGACTTTGTTGTAGTATTCGATCGCTTTTTTGTACCTTTTGAGCTTGTAGTAGGCGTTCGCCGCATCGTAATAGCTTTGGGGGGAATGTTTTAATTTTATTACCTCCTCAAAATCTTGGGCAGCTTCTTTGTAGTTTTGGCGCTTATACGCATCTTTCGCCTCCTCGATCGCTTTGAAATCGAGCAGCCCCGCATGCATTTTCACAGCCAAAAGTCCCACAAAAACAAAAGCAATTTTTTTGGATGGCAGATCGAAAAAACTCAGAAACAAAAAGAGTAGCGCTAATCCTACAAAATAGGGGTAAAACTCGATCTGATCCACAACTTTTTTGACTTTTAAGCTCTTTTTTTGGGGAGCGATGCGGCTCAAAAACTCTTCTATATCCTTTTGATCGAGTCTTGCTTGCCAAAATACTCCTTTTGTAGCATTGGCCAATTTCTTGATGTGAGGATTGAGTTTGGTTATGACGATATCGCCCTTTTTATCCTTGAGATATTCTCCTCGCTCAAGTATAGGCGATCCTTTTTGTGTAGCGACTGCCAATACAAAAACCCTCATACCATGCTCTTTGGCAAATGCTATCTCCTCCTTAAAATCCCGCTCGTCGCCACCATCGGTAATGAGCAAAACGTTCTTGCCCTTCGCACGTTTTAGTAAAAGCTGGGCACTTTTGAGTGCTGCTAAAATATTGGTGCCTCGCATTGAAAGCATTGAGGTATCGAGCCTTTTTAAAAGGTATTCTAGAGCCTCTTTGTCGTCTGTCATGGGTGAGACTATATAGGCATCTTTCGCAAAAGCTATAAGTCCAATAGAAAGATGTGATGCCTTTTGTAAAATTTCTTCTATTTTCTTCTTAGCAAATGTCAGCCTGTCGGGATAGTAGTCGGTTGCTTTCATGGATCGTGAAATATCCAAAGCGATCACCACCTCGCCATGGTAGCTTTGCACCTCCACTACGCCCTTTTGATAGACTGGGCGCGCCATCGCTACAATCATAAAAAAAAGCGCCAAAAAAAGTAGCGTAATGCGCAATTGTTTCGAGAGTCCTTGATCGATTTTGAGCTTTTGCAAAATTTCTGTATCAAAAAGCCGCTCGATCTGGCTTTTGTTGGTAAGAATGAGATAGAGTAGTACAAAGGAGGGTATTAGCATCAAAGGAAAAAACTCAACCGCCAAAAACTTCATCAAAAGCCCCTCTTGCCATAGATATAGATATAACCCAAAAGAGCCAAAATGGCTACAAAAAGAACATAAGGGTAGAGTTCGTCTTTTTTGACAAACTCTCGTCCTCTAATCTCACTCTTTTCAAGCTTGTCGATAGTCGCATAGACCTTCGCCAAGCCTTTTGCATCCCTTGCAAAAAAAGCTCTGCCTCCGGTTTGCTCGGCAATCCAGTGCAAAAACCGCTCATCCACCATGCCTCGATCACCTATGCCTATAGTATAAATTTTGACGTCATACTTTTTGGCAAGTTTCACGGCAATATTTGGCGGTGTTTTGCTCGCCGTGTCTATTCCATCTGTGAGCAAAATGACGATTTTCGATTTTGCAGAGGATTTCTTGACAAGATTGACACTCTCGATGAGCGCATCATTGATAGCCGTTTTTTGCCCAGCAATACCAATATCTAGATACTCCAAAATCTTTGCTATGACATCTTTGTTGAAACTCAGTGGCGAAGCGATATAGCTAAAAGAGCCGAAAATCACCACGCCTATATTGTCGTTTTCTCTTTTTTGTATGAAATCTTTCACAAGCCTTTTCACGACATCGAACTTGCTGATAGCCGGATTGCTCTTATCAAAACCTCCCTCTTTCATCGAGCCACTGGCATCAATTGCTAGCACTATGGCGTAACCTTTGTGCTTGATTGTCACGCTCCTATCTATTTTCACAGGTCCCGCAAGCGCTACGATGGTTGCAATAATGGATAGTGTTTTTAGAAATTCAGGTAAAAAGCTCTTTTTATCGGCTGCCTTCTTAAGGATTGAAAGATGAGGAAATATGAGAGCACTCTCTTTTGCTCTACACTTCATAAAACAGATAATCACGACCACTATAAACCATAGCCACAAAGGCCTCTCGAAACTAAAATCGCTCATCATACACCCGCAAAAAGAGTTTTATCTCTTTTTTTAAACTTTCATCCAATGGCGACACATCTCTTTTATATTTATATTTCGTTAGTTTCCTCACCAAATCTTCGTAAAGCCTTGCACTACTCTCATCTTTTACCAAATATTTGCCATACTTCGTCATCTGGTATGCCACCTCTTTGGGATTGTCAAATGGGAGGGAACGCAAGCGCTGTAAAATCTGCTCCCTTTGATTGACTTTCTTTTTACTGAGTTTGCGGATCAAAAAGAAGAGCATCAGTGCTGCAAGGAGCGTAATAACAACCATCACCAAAATATAGAGATAGAAGCTATA
>WGBC01000051.1 GCA_015494535.1 Nitratiruptor sp.
ACGTTTGATGAGATGGAGTATCTTATTGATACCGTTTTTACTATTGTAAAGGAGCTTTGATGCAGGCTCCCCATTTGCCGGTGCTTTTAGATGCGGTGGTTGAGACATTTGGCGATCGCAAAGGGTGGGTGGTGGACGCCACCCTTGGTTTTGGTGGCCATAGCGAAGCGCTGCTAAAGAGTAATCCCGATATCAAGATAATTGGTATCGATAGGGATGAGGAAGCCTTGGCGTTTGCAAAAGAGCGCTTGGCGCGGTTCAAGGATAGGGTGGTTTTCATGCACGGCACCTACGGCACTAAGATAAAAGATGCTTTGCAAAACTTCGAGGTGCATGGAGTATTGGCGGATATTGGGGTTTCTTCTTGGCAGCTGGACAACAAAGAGCGAGGTTTTAGTTTTGAGAGTGAGAGCCTCGATATGCGTATGGATAGAAGCGCAAATCTCAATGCTTATGAGGTGGTAAATGCCTATGCATTGGAGGATCTCATAAGGGTGTTGCGCGATTACGGCGAGATAAGAAACGCCTATCAGGTAGCCAAAGCCATTATAGCCCATCGGCCGATCAAATCGGCTAAAGAACTTGCCGCGATCGCTCTTAAATCTATGCCAAAAACCAAAAAGATTCATCCGGCTACCACGCTTTTTCAAGCGATACGCATCGAAGTGAACCAAGAGTTGCATGAATTAGAGAGCCTTTTGAATGCGTTGGAGGAGTTTCGCCCAAAAGATGCAAAAATTGCTATTATTACGTTTCACTCTTTGGAAGATAGGATCGTAAAAAACAGATTCAAAAAGTGGGCGAAAAGCTGCATCTGCCTGCCCGACGCGATGCGGTGCGAGTGCGGTGGCGATCACGCTTTGGGAGAGTTGCTCACCAAAAAGCCGATAATAGCCACCAAAGAGGAGATGTCGCGCAATCCTCGCAGCAGAAGCGCAAAGATGCGCGTCTTTTGGATGAAAGGGTAAAATGCAAAAACGGGACAAAGAGGAACTTTTAGGGTCCATCGAAGAGATAGAGTATGAGCGTTTTGATCTTAGCTATCTTATAATTACCTTTTTGGTGGTGATTATCGTGCTTTTGCTCGTTTTTCCAAAGATATATCTAAGCAACCAGATCTACTACAAAAGCAGAAATATCAACAAACTTTTGGACAACTATCAGATTCTCAAAGAAGAGAATCGCCTTTTGCAGCAAAAATTAGAAAAACAGCGCTACAACAATTTGATATTAGGTTCTATGTATGAGGAATAGATGAAGAAGTTTTTGGAATTTGCCGTCGAAAAGGCGGCGCTGAATCATCTCTTTTTGCTATTGATTTTCATTCTTTCCATCTTTGCTTACAAAAGCGTACCAAAAGAGATTTTCCCACCCATCGTCATGGATAAGATCCTCATTACCGGATCTTATGCAGGGGCGAGTGCGGAGACGCTGGATAAGATGGTGGTACAAAATCTAGAAGACGAGCTCAAGAACGTCCAAAATCTCAGCGACATCGATGCAATTGTTAAAAATGGCAGATTCACCATTATCTCTGACATTAAAGAGGGTGCGGACAATCTAATCGTCCTTAATGACGTCAAAGATAAAATCGCAAAAATCAGAAAAGATCTCCCTCCCGACATGGTAGAACCCATGGCCACCATCCTCAAAAAGAGCTTTCCTCTCGTGCTCATAGCAATTGCTACCGAGAGCGACAAAAAAGAGCTTTTAAAGGTAGCGGACAGGCTCAAAAGCGATCTTAGCTCCATCAAAGACTTAAGCGATATCGATATACGAGGCTGGCAAGAGGAGGAGCTGCATATCGCCCTGGACAAAGAAAAAATCGACGCTTTGCATCTGCCGCTGAGCCAAATTGCCAATGCTATAAGCGCAATATCCACTATCTTTCCGGTTGGTGCCATCAAACAGCAGGGTGCGCACTTTTTTATCACTACCGAGAATGGCAAGAAGCATATACGAGAGTTGCAAAACCTTGTTATTAAAATTGGCCAAAAGCGCGTGAGGCTTGGCGATATAGCGGATGTTCGCTTTGAGTTGAGCGAGCCTACTATGCTCTCACACTTCAACGGCAAACCAAACATCTCCATCAACGTCACCAAGACGAAAAACGGAAACGCCATTGAGCTCGTGCGCCAGATCAAAAAGCTTTTGCAAAAATATAGCCAAGGGTATAGAGGTTTTGAGTTCAAGATCTATACCGATACCTCCATCTGGATACGCAACCGCCTCAATACCGTCACATCTAACCTTTTCTTCGGGCTTATTCTAGTGTTTACCGCTTTGCTACTCACGGTCGATTGGCGTATAGCCGTGGTGGTAGGCATGGGGATTCCCGTAAGTTTTATGATTGGGCTTATATCTCTGGAGTTTTTGGGGTATAGCCTTAATATGCTCTCCCTCTTTGGTGCCCTCATCGCTTTGGGGATGCTGGTGGATGAAGCAATCGTGGTGGCTGAGAATATCTATCGCCATTTGGAAGAGGGAGACGATCCAAAGAGTGCCGCAATCAATGGGGCGCTTGAGATGTTTCCCGCAGTACTCACCGCCACAGCAACTACTATTTTCGCTTTTTTACCGCTGCTTATTATCAGTGGAGAGATGGGGGCGTTTATCAAGATTTTGCCAGTGATTATCTCCATTTTGCTACTGAGCTCGCTTTTTGAGGCCTTTTACTTTTTGCCTCTGCATGCAAAAGATATATTACGGGCCAAAAAGAAAAAAGAGTCTGGATTTTGGCACGGGCTTTATGAGGGTTATGTAAAAGTGCTTTCCTTTTTGCTGAAAAGAAAATATCTTTTTGGTCTTTTGTTGGTTGGCTCCATCCTTGTGGCCACGTTTTTCATGCTCAAACACGCCAAATTTCAGCTCTTCCCAAGCTTTGACACAACGCAAATCTATGTGACGGGCAGGGTCAACATCAACAACGACGTGGAGGATACCGAAAAGATCATAAAACCATTGGAAGATGCGATTTTACGCTTTGCCAAAGAAGACGAGATCAAATCCATAACCACCATCGTGGGCATGAAGCTGGATGCCAAAAACAATGCGGTCATAGGCAGCAACCTCTTTCATATATTCGTCAATCTGCACGAACTCAAGCCTCAGACGTTTGTGGACAAGTACATTACGCCGCTTTTTTCTGTGGAGTATGATGATAGCGATATGTTGCGAAATCGCAGCGCTAAAGATATAGCAAAAGATCTCAAAAACCTCGTAGCCAAATTTCGCAAGCCTCCAATAGAAGAGATTACCATCGTCGTGCCTCAAGCCGGTATTGTCAAAAGCGATATTGAGATAAGCTTGGAGTACGATAGGCCAAAAGATGTGCTTAAAGCTTTGGAAATGCTCAAAAAGGCAATGAACAAAATCGATGGAGTGTATAATATCAGTGACGATGCCAAAGAGGGTGAGGGCGAGATAAAACTCATCCTCAATGACTATGCCGCGCGCTTAGGTATTACTGAAGGCTATCTTGCTTCATATCTGCAAACGCTCTATCTGGATGCGGAAGTTGCCAAGATGTTTCACGATGGAGAGCTTACCTACGTCCGGCTAAAATCAAAAGAGAAAGATAGTTTCGAGGCTTTTAAAAACCTAACAATCGATGTGCCAAACAACAACCAAAAGGTACTCTTGCGCGACATAGCATCTATGCTGAGCATCAAACACTTCAACGATATCATCAAAGAAAACGGCAAAAAGATCCGCACGCTCTATGCCTCGCTTGAAAAGAGCAAACTCACCTCTGCAGAGTTTTACGACAAAATCACCCCTGTGCTGCAAAAACTCAAAGCCATGGGCATAGGTGTAAAGATCAAGGGAGAGGAGAAAGAGAATAAAAAGCTCATGCGCGAGATCATGCGAGCATTTATCATAGCTATATTTTTGATTTTCGCGGCACTGGTGTGGATGTTTGATTCCATGCTTTACTCTATCATAGTTCTTAGCGTCATTCCTCTCTCAATCCTTGGCGTGCTTATCGGTAACGAAATTATGGGACTTAACCTCACGATGCCGGGTCTCCTGGGGCTTGTGGGACTGGCGGGAGTGGTGGTCAACGATGGGCTCATCATGATAGATTTTATTAGAAACTGCAAGACGAGGGAGTGTCTTGTAAGTAGAGCTAAACTGCGTATCAGGCCTATTTTGCTTACATCCATAACCACAATCGTTGGGCTTAGCACGCTCATCTTTTTTGCAAGCGGGCAGAGCCTCATTTTGCAACCTATGGCGGTGACTCTTGGATATGGGATAGCATGGGCTACGTTGGTCAATCTTTTCATCGTGCCGCTGCTCTTTGCAATGGTCAAGAAAGTTTGAAAAATTTGCTATACTACATTTTTAATGCAAAGGAGGGGAAATGTATTTCGAAGATGATGATGTATTAGGCGGAACGCCAAAAAGTAGGTTTTTCGATATTGTTTTTCACGCAAACCGCAATGTTGTGACAAAAGAGCTTGAGAGTATCATGGAGTGGATGGCCGCCTTGGAGCTCATTGTAGAGCAAAAGTGCGGCTTGGATGTGGAAAAAGAGGTGAGAAACATCCTTTTTGACGACAGCAAAGCTAAAGAGTTGGAGCACAAAATCAATTCGCTCTATATCGAGTATATGGGGAAAATTCTTAGCCAGAGCGAATAAAGGATAGTTGTTGTTAGAGTTGGTTAAAGAGCAGATTGCACGTTTTATCGCAGACCTTGATGAAAATATAGTCGAGAGCCTTTTTGCCAAGATCCCTGAGGGCAAAATGCTCAGAAGCAAGCTCATTTTGCAGATTGCCCCCAGCAAAGAGGGGATCTTTTTGGCCTCTATCGTGGAGATGATCCATGCCGCGAGCCTCTTGCATGATGACGTGATTGATGAAGCCGATACCAGAAGAGGTCAAGCTTCCATTAATGCCCTCTTTGGTAATAAAAGTGCGATCATGCTTGGAGATATCCTCTATGCCAAAGCCTTTTATGAATTGAGCGCTTTGGATAAAGAGATAGCCCAAATCATCTCCAACGCCGTCGTGCAGTTAAGCTTGGGCGAGCTTTTGGATGTGGAGATGGCAAAGGATTTCAATACCGATAAAGAGAAATATTTTGCCATGATCTACAAGAAAACAGCTTCACTAATAGAAGCGAGTGCCGTAAGTGCTGCCCATATTGCCAACAAAGACAAAGCCGCGTTCGCACTGTATGGCAAAAATTTGGGTCTTGCTTTTCAGATAGTGGATGATATTTTGGATATCACGCAAGATGAAACGACCCTAGGCAAGCCCGCCATGCACGATCTTAAAGAGGGCAAAACCACGCTTCCTTATATCTATCTTTACGAAAGGCTTGGTGAGGGTGATCGCAAAAGGCTTCTTGCGCTTTTTAAGCAAGAGTTGAATGAGGAGCAAAAAGATTGGCTACAGGAGAAATTTGCGGCTACGAATGCTTTGCAAGAGGCCAAAGAGACAGCGAGAAGGCTAGGATTTGAAGCGTTGGAGGTGCTTGGCAGCGAGGATGAGAAGCTCAAAGATATAATGACCTCTTTGATAGAGAGGACTTATTGATGCACTATCTCATTATCAGCTTTTCACACAAAAATACCGATCTTGTCACAAGAGAGCGGCTAGCTCTCTCGGATACTGCTAGGCGAGAAAGAGTAGCAGAGGATCTGCTTTGCTGCGATTCCATCAACGAAATTATTGTGCTCTCTACCTGCAATAGAATTGAGATTATCGCCAGCACTAAAGATCCCTACCACTCCACAGAAGCGATTTTGCAAAAGCTCTCGGATATTTCTAGTATTTCATTGGAGGAGTTGGAAGGTAGGGCGGATGTGTACGAAGACAATGGAGCGGTGCATCATATCTTTAGCGTAGCGAGTGGGCTTGATAGCCTTGTAGTGGGAGAGACGCAAATTGCCGGGCAGCTCAAGGATGCCTACAAGGAGGCATACGAAAAAGGATGGTGTGCCCAGAAGCTTGGAAGACTTATGCACTACGCTTTTAAATGCTCCAAAGAGGTACGTACTTCCACGCAAATTTCCAAAAATCCCGTCTCTATCGCCAGTGCCGCCGTGGCAATGGCTAGAGATAAGCTAGGTAATCTTGGGGGCATGAGTGCAGTAGTGGTTGGGGCTGGAGAGATGGGGAGCCTGGCGGCCAAACATCTTAGAGCGCATGGCTGCAATGTGATTTTGGTAGGGCGCAATTTGCAAAAGACAAAAGAGATCGCCCAAGAAATCGATCCATCTATCCAGGTAACTTCCAATAACGAGCTGCCACGCCTTATTAATAGCTATAGACTCCTTTTTAGCGCCACGTCTTCCAAAGAGCCGGTTATCACTAAAGAGATGATAGAGGCAAAAGAGTTTCAAAGGCTCTGGTTCGATATGGCTATACCAAGAGACATAGAGGCTATCGATTTGCCAAATATCACTCTTTATGCGGTGGATGATCTCAAAGAGATCGTGGATAAAAATATGGCACTGCGTGAGGAGCAGGCAAGAGAGGCCTACAAGATCGTAGGTTTTTATGTGAAAGATTTTTTTAGATGGCTGCAGACTTTAGAAATCGATCCTATCATTAAAGAGATTAGAGCCCAAGCCAAAGAGGCGGCATTGAGAGAATTGCAAAAGGCGATTAAAAAAGGCTATATCGATAAAAACGCCGAAAAAAACGTAGAAAAACTGCTTCATAGTGCTTTCAATCGCTTTTTACATACCCCCACCAAGCGGCTTAAAGCCATAGCTGACGAGCCGAGTGCCGATACCATCGTAGAGGCTATCAAATTTTGCTTCGATATTGAAGACGAAGTGGGGTTGAATCGCTATAAATGCGAATATTTTATGAATCTAAGGAGTTAGTGTGCGACTGAGTCAAGCGTTTGTTCCTACTACGAAAGAGGCTCCAAAAGATGCCGCGCTGCCTAGCCACATCTATCTCGTGCGAGGCGGCTTCATCAATCAAGTAGCAAGCGGGATTTACAACTTTTTGCCTTTTGGCAAAAGGGTGCTAGATAAAATTAGAGCAATTATCAAAGAAGAGCTTGATAACGCAGGTGCACAAGAGGTGCAGTTGGGATTTGTCACGCCTTGCGAGTTGTGGGAGGAGAGCGGACGATTCAAAAAGTATGGCAAGGAGCTTTTGCGTTTCAAAGATCGCAAAGAAAATTGCTTCGTTTTGGGCCCTACGCATGAAGAGATGATGGTGGCGCTTGTTAGAGGCAGAGTAAATAGCTACAAGCAGCTGCCTCTCAATCTCTATCAGATTAACCTCAAGTTTCGCGATGAAGCGAGGCCGAGATTTGGGCTACTAAGAGGCAGAGAGTTTCTTATGAAAGATGGCTACTCTTTTCATGCTACCTATGAGGATATGGAGCGCGAATACAGATTGATGGAGGAGACTTATAAGAGAATCTTCACAAGGCTTGGCCTAGAGTTTCGAGCGGTGGAAGCGGACGTGGGGGCGATTGGAGGGAGTGCCAGTAAAGAGTTTATGGTATTAGCCCAAAGCGGCGAAGATACCATCGTTTTATGCAGCGAATGCGAGTATGCAGCCAATGTGGAGGCTGCGAAGAGAAAAATGCCCCAGCCACCTACGGAGGCTCCGGAGTTTAGCAATTTCGAGCCTTTTTACACGCCAAATCTCAAATCCATAGAGGAGCTTAGCGATTTTTTCAAAGTTCATCCATACTTTTTCGTCAAAGCAGTGGCCAAGAAAGCGGTTTTCGATGAAAACGAAGAGATTGTGCTCTTTTTCCTAAGAGGTAATGACGAGTTGCAAGAAGTGAAGGCCAAAAACGCCATTGGTGCGGATGAGCTTGTGGATGTGACTGACGAGGAGCTAGAAAAGGCTGGCATAGTGCCAGGCTTCATCGCACCCTACGAGCAAGAATGCCGCATAGTTTTGGACGATGCGCTTAAAGGCGCAAAAGGCGTAATTTGTGGAGGCAACAAAAAAGATTACCACCTCATTGGAGCGGATCTCAGCCATTTTGACGAGGCGCTCTTTGCCGACATTGCGGCGGTCAAAGAGGGGGATTTGTGTCCAGAATGTGGGGCTATTTTGAAGCTTAGCAAAGGTATAGAAGTAGGACATATCTTCCAGCTTGGCACTCGCTACAGCGAAGCGATGAACGCCACGTTTTTGGACAAAGAGGGCAAGGCCAAGCCATTTGTCATGGGTACGTATGGGATAGGTGTTAGCCGCCTCGTAGCTGCAGCCATTGAGCAAAATCACGATGAGTTTGGTTGCATATGGCCAAAAGAGATTGCGCCTTATCATGTGACAATCATCGTCTCAAACACCAAAGATGAGGTGCAGGTAGCCTTTGCAAACAAGCTTTATGAAGATCTCAAAGAAGCCGGTATCGAAGTGGTTTTGGATGATAGGAGCGAGCGCTTTGGCTTCAAGATGAAGGATTTTGAACTCATAGGATACCCTTATGGGGTAATTGTGGGAAAAAATTTGAGTGAAGGAAAAGTGCAGCTGGTTAAGAGAAAAAGTCGCCAAAAAATTGATATCGCAAAAGAGGATATTCTCAAAGCTGTTATAGAGGCCGTTAATCAAAAATGATTATACTTTGAAGAAAAAAAGAGGTTGACGTGCTCTATTTTTTGCTCTACCTTTTTATTGAAACCTTTGTTTCTGTCAATATTGCCAGCGCCATAGGTCCCCTTTGGACCTTTTTGGAGATTATCGCATCTGCGGCGTATGGTTTTTGGATTCTCAATAGTATGCATCTGCAGATGATGGCTACTATGGAGCTTTTAGCCAAGGGTGATATTAGCATAGAAGAGTTTGAGAAGATGAACCTTGCTACCTTCATCGGAGCCATACTGCTTATAGTACCAGGGTTTTTTACGGATATTGTGGGGATATTATTGCAATTTGGAGTTCTTTCCAATTTTTTAGCCAAAAAGATTTTGAAGCTTCGCTCACAAAAAAAGGAGGATGATAATGTCATTGATGTGGAGATTATTGAGCGTTAGTGCCGCTTTGGTACTGAGTGCCTCTGCAGCACAAGATAAAGACGTAATCAAATTTATTAAAAGAGGGCTTAGCCAAAACCCTAATATTACAGTGCATAACGTGAAGATTTTGGGTAAGCAGCCCTTAGTTAAACCAAAGGGATGGGAAGCGTATGTGGTGGCTTTTGACATAGCGCTCAAACGCGGTAACTCTGAGCAAAATCTCTCCCAAAGAGATATCATTTTTGTCAAAGATCGCTTTGTAGCACCTGATCTTGTAGATATAAAAACCAATAGAAGTATGAAAGATCGTGTGGTGCTCAATGTAGATAAGAGCTTTTATGATGAGAAGCATCTCATTTTTGGCAATAAAGATGCAAAGCACAAAATTGTTGTCTTTAGCGATCCACTCTGTCCGTTTTGCCGAGAAGTTGTGCCCAAGCTTTTCGAGGCTGCCAAAAAGTATCCTAACACATTCGCTCTTTACTACTATCACTTGCCAATCGAAGCGCTCCATCCAGCTTCCGTTCCTCTAGCAAAAGCCATCATCTATCTCAAAAAAGAGGGTAAAAAGGATGTGATCGAAAAGATTTACAAAACTGAGTTCAATTACGAAGAGAAGAATGAAAGCAAAGTTTTGCAAGAGTTGGACAAAAAGCTCGGCATACATCTAACAACCAAGCAGATTAACGAGCCTTGGGTAGTGCAAGAGCTCAATGAAGATAGGAACAAAGCGAAGTATCTGATGATCAAAGGTACGCCTACGCTCTTTTTTGATGGCAAATTTGATCCAAGGCGCGAAGAGTACAAAAAATATATCCCAAAAAAGAGTAAATAATGCATCTAGTAATTGCTACAAGAGGAAGCCAACTAGCCCTTTGGCAGTCCAACCATATCAAAGAACGTTTAGAAGAACTTGGGCATAGCGTAGATCTACAAGTCTTCAAAACCAAAGGGGACAAGATCCTCGATACCCCTTTGGCACTCATTGGCGGCAAAGGGCTCTTTACAAAAGAGCTAGAAGAGGCGATGCTACGAGGTGAGGCACATTTGGCCGTTCATAGTCTCAAAGATGTGCCGACAGAGTTGCCGGATGGATTGGTGCTTGCAGCCATTACCAAAAGAGAGGTAGTGAATGATGCCTTTTTGAGTGAGCGATATACTAGCATTGAAGATCTGCCTGCCAATGCGGTAGTGGGCACTACGAGTCTTAGACGCAGGATGCAGCTTTTGCATATAAGACCTGATTTGCAAGTAAAAGATCTCAGAGGCAATGTAGATACGAGAATCAAAAAACTCAAAAATGGCGAGTATGACGCTATCATACTAGCGTATGCTGGGCTTAAGAGGTTGGGTTTTTTGGATAGCGTCAAGTATGTGCGAAAGATTGACGAAACGCTCATGATCCCAGCAATGGGGCAGGCTGCCTTGGGCATAGAGGCTAGAGAGGATATCGCGATGGTGGTAGAGAGCCTCAACGATAAAAATACATTCATCGAGACCACGATCGAGAGAGAGTTTGTTCATGTGCTGCAAGGTGGCTGCCAGGTGCCTATAGGCGTGTTGGCAAGGGTGCTAGAAAATGATGACATTATCGTGAGAGCGGTAGTGGGCATGCCAGATGGTAGTGAGCTGCTTAAAGATAAAATTATCGGCAGCGTAACCAACTATCAAGAGCTTGGCAAAGAGTTAGCGGAATCAATGATAGAAAACGGCGCCAAAGAGCTACTTAAGAGAGCTGAGAAAATGGCGTTTAGCGAGTATAAACAATGAAAAAACTAGCTTTTGGCTTGATTGTGCTTTTGCTCTTTGCTGGATGCCTTGGCACGCCAAACGTGCGCTTTTTCCCAAAAAGCGCCAAAAGCTATACTATCGAGTGTTCGAA
>WGBC01000052.1 GCA_015494535.1 Nitratiruptor sp.
AAAAAAGCAAAATCCAAAAAGCTACCGCGTCAAGAGCCTGTCAATGAGCTTCGCTCCTAGGAGATCGCCCCAGTTATTGACTGCTGTTCTAAACATATCCAAAAATCTGTCCACTGTGATAATGAGCGCGATGGATTCGACTGGAAGCCCTACGCTATCAAGCACCATTGTCATCATCACAAGTCCCGCTCCTGGAATACCAGCTGCGCCAATGGAAGCGAAGGTGACAGTGAGAAAGATGGTGATTTGCTGTGCTAAGCTAAGCTCGACGCCACTGATATTGGCTATGAACATCACTGCTATCGATTCATAGAGTGCAGTGCCGTCCATATTGATCGTAGCTCCCAGTGGCAAAACAAATCCCGCTACCTTTTTGCTCACGCCGCCTTTTTCTTCGGCAACTTCTAAGCTTACAGGCAATGTTGCAGAGCTTGAAGCTGTAGAAAAGGCAATGAGCGGAGCCTCTTTGATGGCAAGAAAATAGCGGTAGGGATTGAACCTGCCAAAAAAGTAGCCAATGGCAGGGAGTGTAACCACAGCATGGATAGCAAGGGCTGCTAGGACTGTGAGCACATAGCTATAAAGACTTACAATTGGCTCAAGACCATGTTTTGCAACAGTTGCAGCTATCAAAAAAAAGACGCCAATTGGCGTAAGGTTGATGATCCATTTTGCAAGAATCATCATAGCATCATTGATACTATCGAAGAAGTTGTACAAAACGCTTCGTTTGTGTTCTTGGATAAAGAGCGAGCCTACTGCAAAGAAAATTGTAAAAAAGATTATGGGCAGTATCGCTCCCTTTGCAAGAGCATCAAAGATGTTTGCTGGAATAAAAGAGAGGAGAAAATCGGATATGCTTAGCTCCTTTTTGGCTATAGTGACAGAAGGCGCGGCTAAAAGGTGTTCACCAGCTCCGGGATTGATGATGCTAAAAAGTACGAGCCCCAAAAGCACAGCCAGCGCTGTTGTAGAGAGGTAATAGGCAAATGCTTTGATGCCGATACTTTTGAGCTCTTCTTTGCCACTTAGTGAGGTGATAGCAATATAGATAGAAGCTACCACCAAAGGGATAATGAGCATTTTGAGTAATTTAAGGTAGATATCGCCAATCACTTTGAGATCAAGGGAGGCTTGATGGAAAAAATAACCAAATCCCACACCTCCTACGATCGCTAAGAGTGTGAGATTTTCTACACTCAAAAGCTTCTTAGTAGCCATGATCCTCCATATAAAAGTATAATTACTGCAAAGTAGATAGCGCTTGTGCCAAAGATATTCGCACCTTGACAGGATGTGCAGTTTTTATATTTTTTTGTCTCATATTTTGCATAGAATGCATAAAAAAGAATCCATGCAAATTCGAGCATAAAAAGCGCACTATTGTATGTAAGGACAAAGCGAGCGAAGGAAGCAAATGTTGCTAGGAACAAAAGAATAAAGTGCGCTGTTAAAAAGTAGCGAAGAGCCCGTAAAATTTTATCTTTGACAAAGTAGCTAGGACATGTATCGCCATAGGTACCATACTCTTTGAAAAACTTCTTTTGCTCTTTTTTTGAGAGTTTATCAAACAGGTATCCGCCAAATACCATATCGATTTTGCGCTGCAGCAAAACTGCTTCATCCCCTTCAGCGCGGTAGTATTTCGTGTTACCATCGATATCTTCATACATAATTTTTACTACCGGATAGCGCTGAACAGTGACATGAATGTTTGGTAAACTCTCATCCGTTTCGGTGGAAGCAAAATATTTCCCCTCTTTGCCATAGATTGTGGGATTGATCATTACATCATATTCACCATTTTTGTTTTTAAAGACGATGATTCTTAGAGGCACGCCAATCTGAATAGCCGCAAGTGCTTGGACATTGTTGTGCTTGGCAGTCTCTTTGAGCTCTTGGATAATTTGGGCAATTTTTGGATCTTTAAAATCTCTTACAAGCCCAGAAATTTGTAAAAGTGTCTGGTCTGGATATGTGAGAATCTTTGCCATCGAAGTCCTTTGATGATTGGGGCAAAGCCCCAAAGATTAGTGGTGGCTTTTTGCCACAACACGAAGCATTTTGAGGTTGATAACGATAAATCTGATAAATTGCCAGATTTTACAAGTTCTTAGGAACCTTTGAAAAGGTCCCGGTATCATCGCACCAAATGTTTTATTGTCGTATGGTGTGATGTTCTTTTGTATTTCAATGTAATCTTTTGCCATCATTTCTCCTTTTTCTTATTCAGGGATGAGTGTCCAGCCTGGTTTGAGCTGCGCTTTCCACATAAACATATAGTGAAGGATATGTTTGATCCAGTGTCCTGCTAGACCAATTTCACCAAATGTATACTCTGGATCTCTACCAGTTCCAGGGAATCTATCGTAATCAGGTACAACTGGATAGACAGTGAGTGCTACTGCTGTACCATTAAGCAGACCTTTACCAGTAGATGCGATACATGCTGCACCCATCTCTGCCATAGATGCGTGATGTTTGAGGTTATCGAGATCAGTTTTACCTTCAATCACATCGACGATATTTTGCGCAACAGTTTTTCCTATGATACCAGATGGCATACCAGTTCTTGGAGGTGCAGGGAATATTGGTGTGCCGTTTGGTGATTTGACAGGTTTACTGATTGGATGTGGTGGTGCGAACGCGATACCTACTGCGAACATATTTTTATAATCTGGGTTTTGATAGATACGAGGCCAGTCGCTTGCTTTCCACTCTTCGAATGGTTTGCCGCTATAGTCTGCATCTACTTTCATAAAGCCGTTTGGTGCAAAGACTTTGCTTGTGATATCTTCACCTTTTTTGTCGTATGCTTTAAGACCTACACCGCTAAATGGAGGAATGAGCATTGCAAAGTCAAATGTCTCTTCTCCTTCAGTTCCATCAAGAAGTTCGTATTGAAGTTTTCCTTTTTGTACCTCTTTGACGTGTGCACCCGTGATCCAGTCAACGCCACGCTCTGCGAAGAGTGATTCAGCGAGTACTTTGGAGCTTACGATATGTCCACCCCATTTGATATGAAGACCTGCAACGCCAAAGTCTCCCAAAAACTGCTCGTTGGAGATCCATTTAATCTCGGCTTTGTCTCTTACGCCAGCTTCTCGAAGCTCATGCTCGATGTTGAAGATATACTCAAACGCCGCACCTTGACATGTACATGTACCATGTCCCGTACCAATGAGGAATTTGACCTTTTCACCCTTTTTCATGCGCTCAATCGCATTTTGAAAATGGGTGTTTGCCTCTGCAGCATGGAGGTATGTACAGACTGAAAGGGAGTTGCCTTCATCTGGTCCTAGTCCTGGAGTCGCAGCGAAATTGAGCTTAGGACCAGTTGCGTTGATGAGAAAGTCGTACTCTACCTCTTCTGTTTGACCCTGCTTATTAGGATCAGTGTATTCGATTGTTACGTATGGCTTGTCACTTCCCTCTTTTCCTTCTGGATGGATTGAGAGAGCTTTTGCCTGTTTGAAGTCTATTCCAGCTTTTTGATAGACTGGAGCGAGTTCAAATACTACATCTTCCGGCGCCATTTCGCCCACACCCACCCAAATATTGGATGGAATCCAGTTCCACTTGCTATTTGGCGATACAACAACAACTTCATGCTTGTCGCCAAGCCAGTGTTTAGCAAAAGTTGCGGCAGTATGTCCGGAAACACCTGCACCAAGTACAACGATTCTTGCCATATTTGCCCCTTTTAAAAAATTGGTACGCCTTATTAT
>WGBC01000053.1 GCA_015494535.1 Nitratiruptor sp.
AGCGATAGGCTGCTCTATATCGCTCAAGGGTTTCGCGAGGGTTTGAGTGTTAAGGAGATTCATGAACTTTGCAAAATCGATCCATGGTTTTTGTATCAGATAGAGGAGATCGTAGAGTTTGAGAAGAGAATAGATCTTGATATTTTGCAAGACGAAGAGCTTTTGCGCCTAGCGAAAACCTATGGCTTTAGCGATAAGATGATAGCTATGCTCATCAACGAAAAAGAGCATACGAACTTAAGCGAAAACGATGTATATAGCGCCAGAGAAAAACTTGGCGTCCAGCTCGAATACAACGAAGTGGATACATGTGCCGCGGAGTTTCCAGCCAAGACGCCGTATCTTTACTCCTCCACCAACATAACAAAACTCCCCCTTCAAGAAGAGAGTTCCAAAGAAGAGAAAATCCTCATCATCGGTGGGGGACCCAATAGGATTGGACAGGGGATAGAGTTTGATTACTGCTGCGTGCATGCGGCATTTGCCTTGGAGGATATGGGCATCGAGTCCATCATGTACAACTGCAACCCAGAGACCGTCTCCACAGACTACGATACCAGCGACATTCTCTATTTTGAGCCTATTGATTTCGAGCACGTGCGAAGCGTCATTCAAAAAGAAAATCCTAACGGCGTGATAGTGCACTTTGGCGGGCAAACGCCTCTCAAGCTTGCCAAGCCGCTTGCTGCTATTGGAGCCAAGATTATCGGCACGAGTGCCAAAGTGATCGACTTGGCGGAAGATAGGGAGAAATTTAGCGAATTTATCGCCAAAAATAATCTCTTGCAGCCTGCCAATGGCACCGCTTTTACCCAAGAGGAGGCTTTGCGCATAGCCGATGAGATAGGCTATCCTGTGCTTGTACGTCCAAGCTACGTGCTTGGCGGGCGTGCAATGAGGATTGTTTACAATGAGGATGAACTCAAAGAGTACATGCAAGAAGCGGTGAAAGTGAGCAACGAATCGCCGGTGCTCATAGACAAATTTCTCGATCACGCTATTGAGCTTGACGTGGATGCCATCAGTGATGGAAAGCATGTCTATATAGGCGGCATTATGCAACATATCGAAGAAGCGGGCATTCACTCGGGCGATAGTGCATGTAGTTTGCCGACCGTCACCATCTCCGATGAGATCTTAGCTAAAGTAGAAGAGCAAACCAAAAAGATAGCTTTGGGACTCGGCGTCAAGGGGCTACTCAATATCCAGTATGCCATCTACAAAGATGAGGTTTATTTGATTGAGGTAAATCCTAGAGCTTCAAGAACCGTACCTTTTGTGAGCAAAGCCACAGGCGTGCCGATGGCAAAAGTTGCTACTAGAGTGATGGTGAGAGGCGATCTCAAGGAAGCGCTGGAGTTTTATGACGAGTATGGGGTAGTTGATTTTAGTGGCGAAGTTTTCAAGCCAAAGCTCAAAAATCACATTGCCGTCAAAGAGGCGGTATTTCCATTCAATAAGCTGCCTGGAGCCGATCTTCTTTTGGGTCCAGAGATGAAGTCCACTGGCGAGGTCATGGGGATTAGCCAAAGCTTTGGCGAGAGTTTTGCAAAAGCCCAATTTGCCGCTGGCAATAGGTTGGTTACAAGTGGGAAGCTCTTTTTGTCTCTTACAGATTATGACAAGCCTTATGCGCCAGAGATTGCAAAGCTTTACAGAGAGCTTGGATTTGAGATAGTAGCAACCAGAGGCACGCATCAAGTGCTAGCAGATGCTGGCATTGATAGCACATTGGTGCTAAAAATCAGTGAGGGGCGCCCAAATATTGAGGATATGATCAAAAATGGTGAAATTGCGATGGCGATCAATACAAGCGATAACAAAGCAAGTAAAAATGACGCTAAGCGCATACGAGAGCAGGTATTGCGCCATCAAATCCCTTACTTTACCACAATTAGCGCTGCCAAGGTTGCAGCAGAAGCGATTAGATCCCTGCGCCAGCATGAATTAATGCCAAAATCGCTGCAAGAGTATCTACAAAGTTAATGGATCCAAAGAGACTCTACTTGGCTCAAACCGATACGACTGTTGGTTTTTTGAGCCAGGATGCCAAGAGATTGGCATCCACCAAAGGGCGGCCAGCCCACAAAGCCTTCATCATTGCAGTCAGTAGCGCAAAAAATCTCAAAGATTTCGTTCGCGTGCCAAAAAAATGGCGAAAATTAGTCCGCCAGGCTAAGCGTACGACCTTTGCCTATCCCAATGGCAAGGCGGTACGTGTGGTTAAGGATAGCGAGCACAAAAAATTTTTGGATCATTTTGGCTGGATGTACTCAACTAGTGCCAATCCAAGCGGCAAAAATTTCGATGAAGCCTGGGCGCGCCAGCAAGCTGATGTGATAGTAGAGGACAAAAGAGGCTTTTTTGAAGGAAAGCCATCAAAAATCCTGCGCCTTGGTCGTACTAGGGCTATGAGAATTCGCTAAGATTAAAATCTACTATTTCACCTTCTAAAGAACCCAAGAAAGCCTCAATCGCTTCTATTTGATCCTTATCGAGATCGATGTTTCTTTGGTATTTAGCCATAATACGAATGGCTTCTTTGAGATCTTTGACGCTGCCATTGTGAAAGTAAGGCGCGGTTTTGGTAATATTGCGAAGTATCGGCACTTTGAATCGCTGTGCGTCGTTTTTGCCATAGTAGTGGCCTAAATCTTTGAATGGATAGGGATTGGCGGTAACGTTTGGATCTATGGCAATTTCTTTGAAGTAGTATTTGCTGCCGTGTATGCCAAACTTTGGATAGATAGAGAAGTTGTAGGGATTCATAGGAAATTTTTGTATCAAAAGCCCACCAATGCTGCGCCCAAAATGGCAGGCTTTGCATCCTACATTGATAAAAAGCTCAAGCCCTCTTCGCTCTTTTTCGTTCAAAGCCGTAAGATTGCCTTCTAGGAATTTATCAAACCTGGCAGGCGTTAGTAGCGTTCGCTCATACGCCCCTATTGCTTTGGTAATACGATCGAAAGTGATTGCATTGTCACCAAAAGCTTTCTTGAAAAGCTTTGTATAGTGGCTGCTAGCCGCAACTTTTCGCACCACTTCATCTGGGGTGGATGCCATCTCGAAGGGCGCTTGTATTGGACCGGCCGCTTGCTCCTCTACGCTTTTTGCTCTCCCATCCCAAAACTGAAATTTTTGCAAAGCGGCATTGAGTACGGTAGGGGAGTTGAGATGGTGCGGGTTTCTATGATGTTTATAACCTATGGCTGTTGGCAGCCCATCATCTCCGCCAGCATCGAGATTATGGCAGCTAGCGCAACTTATAGTTCCATCTTTGGAAAGAGTTGGGTCAAAATAGAGCTCTTTTCCTAGTTGCACTTTAGCTGCATTGAGTGGGTTATTGGGAGTATTGATGAGGTGTAAAAGCTTTTTTGGATCTGTTGGGATAGGGCGAAAACCAGCATCAAGAGCCTTTTGTCTCAGTTCACTTGCTTCTAGCGAAGATATGGGAGTTGCGGTAATTGCGAAAGCGCTAATTTTTGCTATCGTATAGACGATTGCAAGAAATAGCAGAGGAAGTAAGAAAATAGCCACTCTTTTCATACTTTATCCTTTTCTCAATAATGGCGGAAAAAGTGGCCAATTTCATTGATACATATCAAGATGACAAAGGATCCTCATCACGATGTGGTTTCCAACACTCTTCGAAAAATTTTTTCTCGCTTTTCAGTATATCGTCGCTGCAGTTTTGTATGATTTTTTGCGCCCACTCTTCGATCTTTTTGCCGATCTCTTCTCCCCAGCGAAGATAGATGGATTTTTCATAGTCAAAGGCGGTGTAAATCTTGTTTCCCACAAAGGGCATGCCATCGAGGGCTTGAAGTTTGAAAATAGCGAAAGTGTTCTCATCTAATTCTTCGGGTGCTCTTTTGTATCGTTTTTCTACCTCTTTGGCTTCCCGCTCTTTTCTCCTGCGATAGCTTAAATTTTTGAAAATCGCATACTTTGTAGCCTCCGCAATGCCCAAAGCCTTTGCCAACTCCTCATCGTAGCCCAAAGCCAAAGCGCGATATTTTTGTAAAGCTGCCATTTTTGGAAAGCGGTTGATAAACATTGCAAACTCCTTGTAAATATAATAGTATAATGGCAAAAAAATTCAAAGAGGTAGCATTGATACGAGAACTACTCAAAGAGCGGATCCTTATCATCGATGGTGCGATGGGTACCCAGCTACAAGCCAAAGAGATTTCTGAGAGTGCATGGGAGGGCAAGGAGGGTTGCAATGAACTACTCAATCGTACGGCACCCGTTATTATCCGATCTATCCACGAAGCATACGCTAAGGTGGGCGCAGACATTATCAAGACCAACACCTTTGGTGCGATGCCTTGGGTATTGGAAGAGTATGACCTGGCCAGCGAAGCCTATGAACTGACTAAAAGAGGCTGCGAGCTTGTCAAAGAGGTGTGTGAAGCCTACGGCACGCCTGAAAAACCGCGTTTCGTAGCCTGCTCTTTAGGTCCTGGGACGAAGCTGCCAAGCCTTGGTCACATCGACTATGACGAGATGTATGCTGGTTACTGCGAATCCGCACGCGGTGCCAAAGATGGCGGAGCCGACATTTTTTTGCTCGAAACCTGCCAAGATCCGCTGCAAATAAAAGCCGCCATCCACGCCTGCCAAGACACCGCACCCGAGATTCCCATCATGGTGAGTATCACTATCGAGCAAAACGGCACCATGCTCATCGGCACAGACGCAGCTACCATCGCCACGATTCTTGAGCCTTTCGATATCGTTTCGCTCGGCTTTAACTGTGGCACCGGCCCCGATATGGTGGAAAAGCACGTGAAGATCTTAAGCGAGGTGTGGGATAGGCCTATTAGCGTGCACGCAAACGCAGGCCTGCCGCAAAACAGAGGCGGCTACACCTACTACCCCATGGGACCCAAAGAATTCACCGAGCTTGAAGGCAAGTTTACGCAAATTCCAGGTGTAGCCTTGCTTGGCGGCTGCTGCGGCACCACGCCACAGCATATCAAAGCTCTCGTCGATGCGGTGCAGGACAAGAAGCCACTGCCGCCAAAAGGCAAGCAGCCACGCTCCATCGCCAGCCTCTTTGAGTCGCGTACACTGCATCAAGACCCGCCTCCCTTTCTCATGGGAGAGCGCTCCAACGCCACGGGGAGCAAGGCTTTTAGAGAGCTGCTCTTAGCGGGAGACTATGAGGGAACGCTGAGCGTTGCTCAGCAGCAGGTGCGAAGCGGCGCGCACGGGATCGACGTGAGCGTAGGGTTTGCCGGTCGTGATGAGACCAAAGATATGCGCGAAGTCATCAAGCTCTATAACGAAAAGATTCCTATCCCCCTCATGCCAGACTCCACCCAGGTACCTGCCATCGAGATGGCTCTCAAACATATAGGTGGTCGCCCCATCATCAACTCCGCCAACCTCGAAGATGGCGAAGAGAAGTTCGACAAAATCTGCCAATTAGCCAAGCGTTTCGGCGCTGCGCTCGTGCTTTTGGCCATCGACGAAGAGGGGATGGCCAAAACGAAAGAAAAGAAGCTCGCAGTTGCAGAGCGGATGTATGAAAGGGCCGTCAAGAAGCATGGGCTCAATCCCGGCGATCTGGTCTTCGACCTGCTCACCTTCACCGTGGGAAGCGGGGACGAGGAGTACTATACCGCAGCCATCGAGACGATAGAGGCTATTAGAGAACTACGCCGCCGCCATCCCGAAGTGGGTGCGGTGCTGGGGGTTTCCAACATCAGTTTCGGCCTCGACAAACACGCCAGAGAGTACCTCAACAGCGTCTTTTTGCACCACTGCGTGGAAGCCGGCCTCACGATGGCCATCGTCAACGTCAAAAACTTGATCCCTTACCACAAAATCAGCGAGGAAGACCGCAAAGTCTGTGAAGATCTACTCTTTAA
>WGBC01000054.1 GCA_015494535.1 Nitratiruptor sp.
GGATGTGCGGGGGAGAGCATAGCAACTGCAAACTTTAAGGAGATGGGATGAATCCGGTAGGTGAGAGCATTGTCACGGCGCAGGGGATCTATGCGCTTCTTGAGGCAAATACCAGAGGCGAGCGGGTCAAGGTAAAAAGCTTTGTCTTTAGCGAAGAGGACGTGGAGCTCGATCCCAATAGAACCTCTCTTTCTGGCTGGCTGCAAAAGGATATATCGCTTTATACCATTGTGGATAGCCACACGGTGGAGTTCGTCTGCGACGTCTCTCCCGAAGATGCCACACACTACACCAAAACGGCGGGGCTTTTATTGGAAGATGGCACGCTCTTTATGCTTGCCAAACCGCCCTTTCCATTCCCGCCGATGCTCAGGCAGACATTCAAGATCCAATTGCGCTATCAAAACGCCGAGGAGCTTTTGGATTTTAGGTATCTGCCTTTTTACGAAACGGAGCAGGAGCTCTCCATCTTGGAAGTGGCAGCAGCCCTAGGCAACGAGGTGCTAAAGCTCTCGGAACAAAGCGGCAACTTCACTATGGCGATGGCGGACTATTATGCGTTTAAGGAGGAGACAGATAGGAGGCTAAAAGAAGTAGAGCGAAGAGCTGCGCAAAATGGAGTAAGCATCGAGGAGATAACGCTAGCGATGCTGGCAAACAGCGCTTTGCAAGGAGGCCAAATACTTACAAACGCCAAAGAGATCGGACTGCTAAAAACACATCTACAACTAAAGGAGTAAGCAATGGGAATCAATCTGACTGAAATCAGCCAAAAGGTGCTGGACACGGTAAGCAACGCATCCAATGTCTTTCGCAAGATGTACGATCTGCACTACAACCCAAATCCCATCGACGTGCCGATGGAGTATATCGATGAGAACGGGGTGAAGCGCACTACGAATGTGCCGAACCGAAGTAAGGTAATTGGGGAGTTTGAGGAGTGGAAAGAGGGCTTTTTATGGGAGAAAAATTTTGTATCGAGAAACCTTATTAGAGACTCTTTCGTAAGACATCTTGATCCAGATACGGGCAAACCTCTCTATTTTGGCGCTAGAGGTGATGTGGTTGTGGAAGCCGTGCATCCATTTACAAAGGCTTTCGAGGGACCATATACAGAGGAAAAACCTTCCAATGCCGTAGACGACCCCGAGCTTGCAACGGCGGACAATCCATATTGGTTTGGAAGAGAAAACAAGGGACCTCGTATCTCAAGAGGTGGTTTGGCAGACGGTTGGGGTGGTATCTCGGATGGGAATATTCTCAAAATTACAAAACCAGCGAATACATCTACGGAAGGTTTCCAATCGGTCGATTTTTCTGGAACGAGATTAGCGGCTACAGATCAAATAGTATTTGAAGCATATGTCAAGATTGTCAAAGGAAACAGAATAGGGTTTGGGGCAGATTCTGGATATCTAGGCTCGGCAGGAGGACATATTGTAACGAAAGAGCAAACGCTCTCCGCTCCACAAGGGTGGCAGAAAGTGTCCGCCATCATAGGAACTTCAAATGTGGTGCAACCATTTAGTTCAAATTTTCTTCTCGGATTTGACGCTGCGGATGAGATAGAGATGTATATGGCCCTGCCAACTGCATATATCTTGCCTAGCCGTGGCTACAAAATATTCACTGTTCAGGAGGATTAAGATGATAGTAAAACATAACGGCAAAAAAGTATTGGAAGCGTATGGTAACGTTACGCAGGTGCTTAATACTCTCTTGCAAGAGAGGGATGAGCAGGGCAATCCTCGTTACAAACGAGAGGAGCTTTCCATAGAGTTTACTCCCGGTGAGAAAAAGACGCTCTGTTCAAGCCATATCTACGCCAATTACCCCCAAACCAAGCAAAATAGCGACCTTGCCGACAAGCTCTACTACGAAAACCTCCTCAAAGCAGCCGGTGTGCAAGATCTCGAAGCGGACATCGTGCAACGGGTGCAGAGCTTCTATGATGGCAAGAGCCTCGACGAAGTCCTTGCCGATGTGAGCGCGGAGCACAAAGAGGCCTACGAGCAGCTTGTGAAAGTAGGCATCCGCGTCGCCTGGGTGCAGCAGTGCAAAGCGGAGCTCAAGGCGGCTATTGCCGAAGAACGAGAGCCAAGTTTTTCAAATTACCCTTTGTAAGGAGACGCAATGAAAGTCAAATTCAAACACAAATTCAGCCTCAACGGGAGAACCTTTGAGAAAAACCAAGAGGCGGAGCTGGAGCAAAGAGTCGCCAAGGCTTTGATGGACAGAGGCGTGGTGGAAGAGGTGAAGAAAAAGCAAGCTGGAGGTAAAAAATGAATCTCAATTATGGAATTAACGGCTCTATCAAGGTAGAGGCAGCCAGACCGGTGATCGTGGATAGCACCACGCCTCTTGGCTTCGTGGTGCCTTTTAAGACGCTGGATGAGATGCGCGTCTTTCGCAATCCAACGGAGTTTCGAGCCTACGTGGAAGAAAAGGGCGGAACCCCAGACGATCTGGCTTACAAAACGGCCAATGCAGTGATGCTCCAAGGCGTATCTACAAAAATCGTGGTGCGCTTCGTGCCGGACAACGACGGAGTCAAAGACGGGGTGTTGGCAGGACTGGACGATATGCGAGCGGCTCCGCAAAGAGACGACATCCTCACGCGCCCAAACATCTTGGCGGTGCCAGAATTAAGCTTTGACGTGGACGTGGCTGCCAAGATGGATAGTGTAGCTTCCAAGCTCAAAGCCACGGCGGTAGTGGATGTGAACGCTGCGAACGAAGCGGAGGCTTTGAACTTTGCCAGAAACTTTGGCTCAAGATTTTTGCTGCTCTATAGCGGCAGAAGCAAAGCAGAGGGCAGACTCTATCCAACAAGCGCCCTGATGGCTGGGCTCATCGCCTACTGGGACGCTGGAGGAGACAACGGCTATGACGAGTTTGGCTACGCCAGAAGCCACTCCAACCGCATCGTCAAAGGTGTGAGCGGCAGTGAGAGAGCGATCGAGTATTTCGATGGGGAGGATTGCGAGGCAAGGCGTCTGCGCCAAAACGGAGTGGGCTCCATTTTGATGGACGTTGGCTGGAGGAGCTACGGCTTTGAGACTACTGACATCGATTATGTGTGGCAAAGCCTTGAGCGGGTGCGCACATTCTATCGCTGGCTGGATGCCATCATCAAAGCAAACAAATGGGCGAGGGATAGAAGCGCGGATCAGCTGGTGTGGGTCAAAAAGACCTGTAGCGAGTTTTTTAGGAAACTCACCGGCGCAAAAATCGCTTTGGGATATGAAATCTTCCTCGATCCATACAAAAGCGACGTCACGGCCGGCAAATTCACGTTCGTACTTAAAACCGCCAATATGCCTCCAATCAGAGAGCTCAATTTCGAGCTTACGTTCAGCGACGATTGGAACGAGGCGTTTATCGAGTGGATCAATAGTCTGTAAGAAAGGATAGAGCATGGTACAAAATTTAGCTGGACTTCTCAGAGGCAAAGATGTATTTGTCGAGGGGGTTGGATTTCTTGGTAGAACGGGTGATATTGAGCTGCCTAAAGTGAAATTCAAGCAAACAGAAGTGAATGGGCGAAATCATGATACGGGTTTGCTGGAACCGATGGAGGCCAAACTGGAGATATTGGAGTACAACTCAGTGATTTGGCAAGCGGTAAGCAAGCGTATCAATGAGCTTGCCACTTTCGTCATCAAAGCAAGCGTTATCAGTAATTCCAAAGAGACTGCGATCTATTGCGAAATAGGGGGATGGGTGAGCGAAGATGATGCGGCTCTCAATACCGTAGGGGATAAAACAGGTATCAAACTGACCATCGACGTACAGACCTATACGTTGGAGATAGATGGCGCTCAGGCATACAAAATAGACATCCCCAACTACATCTGCACCATCGGTGGAGCGGACAAATATGCGACGCTTCGAAGCCACATTCAATAAGGGAAAACAATGAAAGAGATCAAACTATCAAGCGGCAAAATCGTCAAAATGAGACCTCCAAAAGTGCGGGACATGCGAGCGGTGAGTGATTTGCAAAACGAGCAGGAGCAAGAGATCCAGCTCATCTCGCATCTGACCGGGCTTACGATGGAGGAGCTGGACGATTTGGAGTGGAGCGAATACAAAAAGCTTCAAGAGGCTTTGAAGGATTTTTTGTCATAGAATGGGATGATTGCCTTGACGGCGTGGCTCTTTTGGGAGCTACGCTTCATTATGGTTTCGGCGAAACAATGGAGATGGAGACCGATCTTTTTATGGAGCTCATTCAAAGAGCAGCTCGTTTGCAGCGTATGCAAGCAGATGAATGAAAACGGCAATAAAGAGGGCGAAAAAAGCGGCGCCAAACAAAGCGGTAAATATATCCACTTTCAATAGCGCTATGGCAAAGATGGCAAGCCATGTGATGATGAATGACAACAGATACGATTCGCCAACTCTTTTGATGATGTTCATACTCTTATTATAGCAAAGGTTTTGTATGGCTAAAGCTCTCGGACTTACCATCACTATCGGATCTGCTATCGCTGGAGCCATAGGCGGCATTAAAAGCGTCTTGGGCGAGACGGACAAGCTTGGTAGTGCCATAGAGAAGCTCAACGCCAAAAAGGTGAAAGTTTTTGAAAATATAGACAAAGAGTTTGCCAAGAAGCTTGAACCGATAGAGGCAAAACTGCAAAGCTTTTATGGCAAAGAGCACAATCTCAAGCTTCGCCTCAGCGTCATAGACGCTGAGCTCAAATCCTTGCAAAAGAGTCTCAGAGTCACAAAAACCAAGATAAGGGAGCTTGAGAGCCAAAAGGTAGATCTGCGGCATCTTTTTGAGCAAGGGAAAATCTCAGCGCAAAAGTTCAATGAAAAGATCCAGCATATCGATGCGGAGCTTACGAAGCTGCGCAAAACGAGGCTCAATCTGGCCGAAAAGATAGAGAAAACCTCCATCAAAGCGAACCACCTTCAAAATGCCTTGCAAAGCGTGAAGCGAAAAATCACGAAAATCAACCAAACCAAGCTCACACTCAAAAAGGATCTCGATGCCGCAAAACAAAAAGCGGCGGAGACCAACAAGGAGATCGCAAAGCTTGGCAGCGCTATAGAGAAGCTCTCAAAGCACAAGATTCAGATCCAGCAGGCCAAACTCAAACGAGAGGAGTTTCGCACCAAGCTCTTTGATACGGTGGCCATCGGTGCGACCATCGCGTTTCCCGTCAAAAAGGCGATAGAGTTTGAGAGCGCCATGGCGGATGTGAGAAAGGTGGCGAATCTCACCAACGAGGAGACAAAACTCTTTGGCAATGAGCTGCTCAAGCTCTCTACGAAGATGCCCATCGCCGCAAGCGGCCTCGCCTCGATAGCTGCCAGCGGAGCGCAGCTAGGCATCGCAAAAAAGAGGCTTGTGGAATTTACCAATGTCGTGGCGAAGATGAGCACGGCTTTCGATATGAGTGCCGAAGAGGCTGGCCAAAGCGTGGCCAAACTCAAAAACGTCTTTGGACTGACACTCTCACAAGTCTCTCGCCTAGGTGACGCGCTCAATCACCTCTCGGACAACACGGCCGCAAAAGCAAATGATATGGTGAATGTCTTAGCCAGAATCGGAGGGACCGCGAAGATGTTTGGGCTCAGTGCCAAGAGTGCCGCTGCTTTGGCGGATGCCTTTTTGGCGATGGGGAAAGCGCCTGAGACAGCGTCCACGGCGATTAACGCATTTTTGAACAGACTCCTCACGGCAGACAAACAGGGCAAGAAGTTTCAATCGGCACTGCGAACTCTCGGGCTCAATGCCTATGAGATCAAGTTTGCCATTAAAGACGATCCCCAAAAGGCCATTATGATGGTGCTTCAAAAGATCAAACAGCTTGATAAGCAGACCCAGATGGGGATCTTGACCGATATGTTCGGCACCGAATTTGCAGACGACATAGCCTTGCTCGTTGGTGGACTGGACAACTATAAAAAAGCGCTTACTCTGGTGGCCAAAGAGCAAAGCTATGCGGGTTCCATGCAAAAGGAGTTTGAAAATAGAAGCAAAACCACGGCCAATCAGTTGCAGCTTCTTGGCAACTCGCTCAATCAGATCGGCATAGCGCTGGGCAGCGTGGTACTGCCTCCGTTGCAGACGGGAGCGAAATATTTGGCAAAACTCTTCAACGGCGTGGCCAAGCTCAACGAAGAGTTTCCATTGTTTGGCAAAGCCATCTCCTATGCAGCGGTAGGTCTTGGGGGATTTGTGGTGACCAGCGCTACGCTTGGGTATGCAATGAGTTTTGTGGTGGGCGGACTTGCCAGAGCCAAGATAGCCACCGTACTGCTATCTGAAGCGATCTCCTTTGCTACCATCAAAACAAAAGCGCTGAGTCTATGGAGCAGTGTGCTCAAGGCAAAAGCCTTTGGTGCCGCCACGGCCAATATGGCGTGGAGCCTCTCTTCAAGAGCCCTTGGCGCTTCTCTTGGCTTTTTGGGTGGATCTCTCAAGGCGGTGGGTAGGTCCGTGCTCTGGCTTGGCAGGGCGATGCTATTCAACCCAATAGGGCTTGCTATTACCGCCATCGCAGGCGGAGCGTATTTAATCTATCGCTATTGGGAGCCGATTAAGAGCTTTTTTTCAAATCTTTGGAGCGGTGTCAAAAGTATATTTTCAAAAGGCACAAGCTATCTCAAAAAAGCCCTCTCATTTTCTCCCATTGGTTTGGTCTTTGGTGCCTTTGCGCCCGTGAGCAAGTTCTTTGGCTCTTTTTGGAGCGGTGTGGCCGGGATGTTTCGCAAAGGCGTGGGCTATATTGCAAATCTCTTTTTGCATCCGGTGCAGACCATCAAGAAGACTTTTACTTCTTTATTTGATTGGCTTGCCAAAAAGCTTGGATGGGTGGGGAGTGCTCTTAAGAAAGTGTTTGGCTTTGGAGCAAAAATCGGTAGTGCCATAAAGGGATTTTTTGGTGGTGATGAAGAGCAAAAGCCAAAGGTAGGAAGCGCTATCAAAAAGGTAGTGGCTGTCGGAGCAAGCGCCACGACTTTGGCAGTCGCTCAGCCACAGCTTCCAAAAGTGCCGAAGTTCGATGTACATCCATCCATCCCCCAGACTGTAGTTAAGCCAAATAACCAAAAGATAGCGGCCATAGAGCCCAGTTTGCAACGAGCGCAAAAGATTGTCACGCCAAAAATCAAACCAATTGTAGAACCACAAGTTGCTAAAAAAGTTGCCATCGCCAAGCCGACTATCACGCCTATTGTAAATCAACCTAAGCCAATACTTCCACAGATTGTAAAACCAGAGCCTATAATTCCAAAAATTGTCGCACCAAAACCGGTCACTATATCTACAGTAGCTCAAAAAGTTGCAAAGCCAAAGCCTATTGCTCCTCAAATCATACCACCAAAACCGATTACGCCTATTGTCAATCAGCCAGCTGCCATCACTCCCGAACTGGAGCTTCCAAAGCCCATCATACCTCAAGTGCTCCAGCCTAAACCAATCATTCCAACTGTTGCGAATCTACCGGCGATCGAGCCAAAAATAATTCAGTCAAAACCTATTGTGCCTACTTTGGCCAAAATGCCTGTAGTAGAGCCGATTGTCAAAGCTCCCGAACCGATCATTCCAAGGGTGCAAAATATTCCAACTATTGAACCTAAGTTGCGCGAGCCTAGACCGATACTCCCAAAAGTATTGCTACCAAGACCTATCGTGCCTCAGATTGCAAACCTCAAGCCAATAGTCCCTGAGATCATTGCACCAAAACCCATTGCTCCGCAAATCCAAATACCCAAAGCGATTATGCCGCACATCGCTCCTAAAGTTTTGGAGCCAAGACCCATAATCCCCAAAGTCATAGAGCCAAAGCCAATTTTGGCCAAAATGCAATCATTATCAATGCCAACGCCATTGCTTTCTCAAATCAGCGTGCCAGTGCCAAAACTTACAGAAGTGCCGCAAAAGGCGGCAGAAATTCCTGCTCCAGTCAATACGCAAACTTCGCAAAAGAGCCAAAACATCACTGTCACGCTAAACTTTGGAGACAATGTTGTGCAGCAAGATGAAAACATCAAAGAGCACATCAAAGAGCAGATCCAAAGCGCCATCGACGAGATAGATTTCAACCGATTCCAAGGAGATCTCTATGATGTTGTGTAGCCTTGGCGGCTTTGTTTTTCAAGCTCAAAGAGAGCGAGTATGAGAGGCTAAGAAAAAAGCTCATATTCAACTATGCCAAACGAGATCGCATCGCACTCAATCCCACCTACCACTCCGTAAGAGGATGGGAGGAGGAGTTTGTATTTAGCGGGCAATTGGTTGTCAAGCACGACGGCTCGCTCGATCCGCTCATCAACATCGCCAAAGGCAAAAAGCCCGTGCAGCTCACATTCGCCACGGGCGAGAGCGAAAAGGTGATCATCCAAGAGATTGAGCAGACCAAAAAGACATTTTTCGATAACGGCCGAGCTCTGTTTATCGAGTTCAAAGTCAAGGTGAGCAGATATGAAGCGTAGCTACATTGTGCAAGAGCCAAAGAGACTCGATCAGATTGTCTGGGAGGTATATGGGAGTTTGGAGCAGTTTGAGGAGGTGCTGGAGACAAATCCAAAACTAAGCACTGAGATGATTCTTAAGTCCGGTGAAGTGGTGCATCTGCCACCAAAAAAGCAAA
>WGBC01000055.1 GCA_015494535.1 Nitratiruptor sp.
TATCGATGGTAGGAGGATATGCTTTGTATTCAAACTTTTCACTACCAATCTCGATAGTCCCATGGATCACGTTTTCATCAACATTTATTTTCATTCACTCTCCTTATTCGTATGTAATAGTAAAATTGTCGTTGCCGCTGCCAGACTCCAGTCTAAATGTTCTGCTCACCACTCCCTTGCCGTTGTCGTCGCTCTCTCCAACCTCGATGTAGCGTGCATTGTCTGCTTTGAAGCGAAACTTCCTGTCTCCAGCGCTGAGCAAAATCTCGATCGCTTTGATGTTGCCGGCCAAAAAGTCGCTCCAATGGCTTATATCTCCCTTGATTTCCCTATCTTCGATGGTGATTTTTGGGTCGAAATCGCTGCGCACAAACTCTTTTGCGCCTATCAGATACTCTTCGTCTATCTGGTTGCCTAGATCAAAGGAAGCTTTGCTTACGTTCAGCACCGCGCCGCTCACGGTAATCGCCTGCACGCTGTCCACGACAAAGATTGCGTTGCTATCAAACGGATCCACGCTCGGATTTGGCTCTTCGCTGAGAGGCTCGGCAAAACCAGAAATATCGAATGTAGCCACCGCTGGCTGCTTCACCTCAAAGTCGATTTTGAGGTTTGCACTCGCTTTGTGTGCTACGTACTTTTTGCCATCGATGTAATGCACAATCTCGCCGGTGCCAATCTCACTGCTTGTGGGAGCATACGTCACCACGCCCGTTTGGCTATCGACCGCCTCGCTCAAGCCGCACATTCTAAGTAGTGTTGAGAGTTTCGGGGCAGTTGAGCCATCATGCGCTTTCAAAAATGCGCTCACGCTTGCAGTGTATGTCAGATAGTCACTCACAACGACGCTTTTCGTGCTCCCCATCGAACCGTTGAGCACTTTGTAGTCTATGTTTTCGGTCTTCAACTGCGGAGAGACCTTATCTTTGAGATCCACCGCGTTTGCCACCGTCGGCGTTGCGCCGATAGCGGCCAAAAACACCTGCTTTTCAGTCAGTCTTCTTGCCATCTTTTGACTCCTTTACTTGACTTTTTTGCTCTTCGATTGGCTCGAGATAGCCATCTTCAAGCAGCCTATTTATCTCTTTGCCGCTGCCTTTCACCTTCTCGCCCACTTGATAGATTCTTTCGCCTATTTTCACGGGACGGATTTTCACCAGATACATATCCACCTCCTAAAATATCGCCATAATCGCTTTGAGGATGCCCATCTGCTCAGCCACCGCAAAGGCTATCGCCCCCACTAAGATATTGCGTATCATCGAAAGCGTCTTGAGCATCCCGTCCAATTTATCGCTTAGCATTTTCGTACTCTCCTTGAGCTCGGCAATCTCCTTGTCGTGGAATTTTTGCCGCTCTTCTAGTCGTATTAGCCTATCTTCCATCTTACTCCCCACATTCAATCAACCTCTCTCGCAATGCTTTGTACGTCTCCTTGTCCATCAAAAGCCCGCTAAAAGGAGCGGACTCGTTTGCTTCTATCCAGTGTGCTCGCACTTCTACATCTTTGTGCGCACATCCAGCAAAGAGCAAAAGGCTACACAATGCGATCGAGCTCACGGCGAGTCGTCTCATCATCTTGCAGCTCCAGCTCTTTTTGCAGCCTACGTTTTTTCGCATAGGCTTTTATTTGCTTGATTACTCCTCGCACCGCATCCACGATGTAGCGCAGTGCAGCGAGTAGGTCCCATATCCTCATCGCACTTTCTTATCAGCCTTTACCCTGCCGTAGATGCCAAGAATGGCTCCCATGATAGCACCGCCGGCACTCATCAATGCCGTTACGTTGTCTACAAGCACCGCTTGCGTCTGTGGATCTATTTGGATGCCAAAAAGCCCGGTAGTGACCGCAACCACTGTGATGATGCTCCCCCAGATAGTTTTTGATTCCCACCAAGGTTTCGTTCCGTTCATTCTCTCTCCTTTCAAAAATGTATGACGTCATAGTAGGTCAAAATACCCACAACCTCTGCTGCTATCGCCCCGATGACGATGAGCTCAAGGCCTGTAATTGCTTTTCTCATTTGCCATCCTTGTCATCTTTTGTTTCGTTGCCACCTTTATTGCCATTATCTTTATTTGCATTGCCGCCTTTGCGCTTTTTGAGCGCTTCAGCCAATGTCAAAGTTTTTTTTGCTGCCATAATCTCTCCTTAGTTTGTGATAGCAAAAACAAATTTGCTGTTTTTTTGCCTAAATTTCCTATCCCAAGCATTGCCGTTTGCAAGGTCAGCCAACTTTGGAGATGGATCGCTAATTTGCGCTTTGTCGAAACTCCACCCGATTGGGTGTAGCACAAGTCCTCGTCTGGCAATAATGGTGCGAAGTCCGGCACCTTTACCTTTTGTTTTTTCTTCCACCAAATCAATTGCGGGCATTTCGCTTGGCAAATCCTTGGTAGAGTATGCAAAAGCGCTGCTTGCAGCGATGACACTTACATGTTTTTTCTTGTTGGTACCCTGAATGACAGGCAGATTGTCATTGACAAACACCCTATACTCTCCATACATCTTGATAGGCTTCATCCCCTCGCTTGGCACGACCGTTTGAATGAGATTTTTCTTTTGCAGATCGCCATACACTTTGGAATGGATGAAAAGATAGTTAAACTCCTCTTGTCTGTCGCCTACAAGCCCTTTTGTATCGATGAGGATATCTGCATCGAGCGTCACATCTTTTGTGGCGTCCGTGCTGTCGTCGGCCATATCTTTGACCAAATCGGCATTGTCGTTTGCCACATTGTCTGCAGCGATTCCTTCAAGCGTTTTACAAATACGCCTTGTCATATCCATAGCCCAATATTTTGCGATGAAATTGTCACGGATAAAGGCCACTGGGTCATTCTCAGAAAGCGCCCTGATGATAGTCGCCTCTCTCCACGCTTTTGCGTAAAGCCCCAAAATTGCAAATTGATTCGCCCACTCCAGCTTGTCTACGCCGATCTCGTCTTCGCTGTCATCCATTGCGGTAGGTTCCGTGTAGTCTGGATCGGCAATGTAAGGAAGCTCAAAAACTTGCCCCGCATCGCTTGCGTTTACCACGCTATCGAGCTTTTGGTTTTTCACCAAAAGACCGCTGTCGATGATGTTTCTCAGCTCAGGGCTCTCATCGATAAAATCGTTGGTCCAAAGCTCACGAATGAGCACGTCACTCAATTTTGTATATGCCATGTATTACTCCTTTATACTAAGCCTTTTTGTTTTGCAAGCATCAAATGCTTCTCGGTAAGCGTCTTTGGCTCACCACCTCCGGTCCCGCCAGCCCCTGCGCCGCTACCAGGTGCGCCTTTTGCCTTAAGAAGCTCTGGATGCGCTTCAAAAAACGCTTTTACCCCCTCTTCAACGCTTTTGCCATCTTGAAACTTCACCTCCCCATCAACGAGATCCAGCTTCACCCTCAAAGCCGCAGCCACAACATCGGGAGAAAGAACCTCATAGGCACCAAGAGCGTTTTTAAGAGCGTTCTCTATCTTGAGTGTCCTTGCCTCCGCTTCCACGTTTTGTAGCTTGGCCAAGAGCTCCTCTTTTTCCTTCTTTTGCGCCTCGAGCTCCGCAATGAGCTCCTTTTTGCCTTCCTCTTTAGCCTTTGCAAGCTTCTCGTCTATCGATTTGAGTTCACTCTCAAAGTTTTCTTTTGATTTGAGCACCTCCTCATAACTTTTGTGGGTCTCTTGGTATTTCGCCTCAAGCTCTTTATACTTGGCTTCCCACTCCTCAAGAGCCTTTTGCTTCCCTTCAAAGAGCTTTTTAAGAGCCTCAAATGTCTCTTGGTCTATCTTGCCGCTTTGCAGCAACTGCTTCAAAAAATCCAACTGCAACCCTCCTTTTCGGTGATTTTTCATCATGATAGTGGCTGTTTGTGAAATTTTCCTACCCCCAGATTTCACAAATTGCACGCATAATAAGAAAAAAGAGGAAAACAATGCTCTACGAATACGAAGACCAGTTTCTCATCAAAAAAGTGGACGATACGGCTTTGCAAAAGCTTGAAGACGATGCGTTATTGCAAGCACAAAAACTTGGCATTGCAGACGATCTATATAAAAAGCAGTATGTGCAAGCCTATGTCTACACACAAATTGCCAAAAGAAACATTGAAGCCGATGGAATGAAAGACAAGTACGAAATCTACTCCAAAGAGTTGGATAGAGTATATGATTTGGCCAAAACGAACTCCCCATCGAATTTCTATACAATCCCCATCGGGAGAGGCTGATGTATAACTACGTCGAAGCCATCGAAAACGAACTCTCCTCCATCAATGCAAAAACGCTTGACATCGGCATCGAAGAAGGGATTAGCGCAAGCGACACGCCATTTATCAGGATTGTGCCCACAATGAACGAGACGGGAGAGTATAACAGGCAAAATCTCGAATTTGAGCTCTACATCGGCACGGACATCAAAAGCACGCTACGAGAGACCTACCAAGAGCATATGGACTTCATCGAGCAGATAAAGACCACGCTTCATCTGAGGCAAATCTTGAGCGGCATCTGCTACTTCCAAAACGCTTTATATGACAAAGATGTGGTCAAAAACTTCAAAGTCTCCAAGCTCACCTTCATCATCGAGGATATAGTATGAAGATAGAGATACAAGGGCTCAAAGAGCTGCAAACGCTGTTCAGAAAGCTTGATGAGCGCACGCAAAAAGATATTTTGGTTGAGCTTACAAATAAAACATACGATGAAGCGAAAAAACGCATTGCAAAACATCACAAAACAGGTAAAATGGAACACAACCTCTATAAAAAGCTTAAATTATCGGATATGCAGGCAGCCATCGGCATAGAAGATGATGGCATGCTGGTAGATTGGAAAGGCAAAAAGGTAAATTATGCGGTTTTCGTGCACTTTGGCACGCAACCTCACTATATTCATCCAAAATTCAAAAAAGCGCTCAGATGGCCAAAAGAGAGCACAGACAAAACAACGTTTGCCTTCGCCAAAGCCGTGCATCATCCAGGATACGAAGGCGATCCATTTCTATATGACGCTTTGGGTGAAGCCAGCAAAGACGTCACAAAAATATTTGAAAGGTTTGTAGATGGATTATAAGAACGCTTGGAAATTTGCCTATGAGGCATATAAAGGAAGTGGCGGATTTAGCGATGGCAGCTACATAGATAAATACCCAAGAGAGAGCGACAAGAAATACCAAACACGACAAAGCATCGCATACTACACCAATCTTTTTGCGCCAAACGTCAATCGCTACATCGGCTACATTTTCAAAAATAGACCTATCCGCACCTCAGGCAGCGATTTTATTCTCAAGATTTTTGACGACTGCGACAACAAAGGCGACTCGATCGATGTTTTTATGGCATCTTTCGCCAAAGAGGCAAAAGTGAGAGGCGTTGGACTTGTGCTTATAGATATGCCAAAAAATGTCCCGCAAAATCTCAAGGACCAACTTGCACAGCGTGCACTGCCCTATCTTGTCGCCATCGCTCCAGAGAAAATCGACCAATACAAACTAGACGATTTTGGCAATTTTGAATATATCTACTTCTACGATGAACTCGACGAGTCCACTCCAGAGAAACAAAACAAAAAGAGCGTAAAGAGATTTTTCGATACGCAACAATGGATCGTCTATGATGAAAAAGACAATATCATCGAGCAAGGAGAACATGATCTGGGTATTTGCCCAATTATCGCCTTCAGTGAGACCGGTATTTTCCCGGACATTGGAGAGTTTACGCAAGTGGCAGCCATAGCGAAACGCCATTACAACCTAAGAAGCGAGCTTGATGAGATTTTAAGAGCGCAAACTTTTAGCATCCTCACCATTCAAGCGGACAATCCAAGCGACTTTGAGATAAAGCTCGCCACAGACAACGCCATCGTCTATGGCAAAGAGATGACGCGCCCAGCATTTATTGCACCAGAAGCGGGACCTGCAAACACCTACCAAGAAGAGATCCAGCGCCTCGAAGACCTGATAGACAAAATCACCTACAATTTCAAGACAAACCAAGCCCAAGAAAGCGGCATTGCATTGGAGATGAAGTTTCAAGGGCTCAACAGCTCTTTGGCAAATTTTGCGATGCGATTGGAGGATTTCGAGGCAAGGATTTTTGATGTGGCATGCAAATACCTTGGCATCCAAAACGACATTGCCATCCAATACCACAAAGATTTTAGCATCACGGACATCCAAAAAGAGTTTGCCACGCTTGAGACATTCAAAGAGCTTGGCTATACCAATAAGACCTATGAGCGTCTGAAGCTGCTCAAAATCATCAGCAATGACCTCGGATCGATTGATATTGAAGATATGGATAAGATTAGGCAAGAGATAGAGGATGGGTTGAAGGATTAAGCGGCTATATGCCCTTCTTCTACCTCTTGGGCACAAACGTCTCGTAAAAGCTCTAATGCCTTTTTTTGGATCTCATTTTTTGGTTTCATACTATCAAGAAGGTCCGCAAGTTTTTTGTTTAAGGCAAAAAACTCATCCCTTTGCTCTTTATTGAGCGCTTCAATATTTGCCTCCAAAAAAGCTACTTGATGAGGGATATCGAGCACATCATCCAAAAACATATCGAGATCAAAGTTTTCCAAGTTTAGCTTGTATGCTTTTAAAAACTTCTCTAAATTTTTCATCCACTTTTCCTTTTTGCAATTTCGCTCCTAATTGCACATGCTTCTGCTCAAAAGGCATTTTTGTCTCATCTTTTTTGTGGCTTGTTAATATTATACCATCTTCATTGAATATCACAAACCAGTCGCCATTTGAAGCATATCTAAGCCTATCCCAACTTTTTTCATATGCAGCTAATATATATTCATCTGCTTCCGCAAGACATTCTATAGTTTTTTTCAAGTAGTCATACTCATCGCTTATGACTCCCTCGTCAAGTCTTTTCTTTACATGTTTTTCAAAGGATAGCTTGCTATGCCACAATTCAGCAAAGAAAGCCACAGCATCTTCTTTTGTATTCGCCTCAAAATAGGCAACTCTACTTAATATTTTTTGTTCGATATGTTTCATTTTGGAATTATATCCAACCACATC
>WGBC01000056.1 GCA_015494535.1 Nitratiruptor sp.
ACGATTCTCGAAGAGCATGGTGCATAAGCGCCAGGCTCTTTTTTCCTTCTAATTTTCTCCTTAATCTTTTTCAAAGCTAAATAGGATAAAATTTATCCAATTTAAAACGTAAGGAGACAATAATGCTCAATGAAGCACAAGTAAAAGAGATTTTAAGCAGTGTGGCGTATCCTGGATTTACTAAAGATATCGTCACTTTTGGATTCGTTAAAGCCGTTGAGGTGAGTGGTGATAGGATTTTTATAGAGCTTGACATCACATCAAGCGCTCCTGAAGTTGCTCAGCAGCTAAGAGATGAGATTACAAAAAAGCTACAACTACAAGGCGCAAAAGAGGTGATAGTCAACATCCATCAGCCTAAAATGCCAAGAGAGACCTCAAGCAGAGGCAAAAATTTGGCTCCTCAAGTCAAAAACTTCGTGATGATCAGTAGTGGTAAAGGAGGCGTTGGTAAATCTACCACGACTGTGAATCTGGCGATCGCTACAGCGATGCAGGGCAAAAAGGTAGGGATTTTGGATGCGGATATTTATGGTCCAAATATTCCAAGAATGATGGGTATTTTAGGCGTGCAGCCAGAGGTGGTCGGCAACAAAGTCAAGCCAATTGAGACCAAATATGGCGTAGAAGTGATGAGTATGGGCGTACTCATGGAAGAGGGACAGTCACTCATTTGGCGAGGGGCTATGATCATGAAAGCTGTGGAGCAGTTTTTGAGAGATATTTTGTGGAGCGATTTGGACGTGCTCTTTATCGACATGCCTCCAGGAACCGGTGACGCGCAGCTAACTCTTGCCCAAAGCGTGCCCGTGACTGCAGGCGTGACTGTGACGACACCGCAGATGGTGAGCTTAGATGATAGTAGAAGAAGTCTTGATATGTTCAAAAAGCTGCATATCCCGATTGCTGGAATCGTTGAGAACATGAGCGGTTTTATCTGTCCAAGCTGTCAGACCGAGAGCGATATCTTTGGCAAAGGCACTGCACACGATGTGGCGCTTGAGTATGGTACAAGCGTGCTTGGAGAGATCCCCATCGAGCCAGCGATTAGAGAAGGAGGAGACGAGGGTAAACCGGTGGTCTTCTACCATCCAGACAGCGAGACTGCAAAACGCTACCATCAAGCAGCCAACAAACTCTGGCACTTCATTGAAAAAGTGAACGAAGAGGGTGGTGCAAGTAATGAAATGATTCAGCCAACCACGCCTCCGGGAGTTAGCGCATGCTCTACTGGCGGCGTGCAAGGTGGCGGGCAGAGTGGCGGTGGACATAGTGGAGGAAGCTGCGGCTGCTCGCACTAACCCAAAGGCCTCTCATGGCTTTTGGTATAATTAGTAACAAAAGCTATAGAGGACGTTGATGCAAAAATTCTACAAAATAGCGGTTATCAACACCAAAGGGGGTGTTGGCAAAAGTACTATCAGCATGCAGCTGGTGGTCCCATATCTCTACCAAAAATCGCAAAACCCCATTTCATTTTTTGAGTTCGACGATGAGAATGAGGATAGCATCTCTTTTGAAAAAAGCAAGCTCGTATGGCTAGAGAAAGTGCAGGTTGCCGGCAAAGACTTGCGCGAGGAGCTACGCGATATTTTGCTTTTGGAAAACCATATCGTCATGGATGTAGGGGCCAATAAAACTGCCGTCTATGTATTAGAATCCCTCATAGATAGCGGTATGGTTTATGCACTCGATGCGGTGGTAATACCTCTTATGGATGGCGAGCTGGATGCTACGAGTGCCATCAACATCTACCAAAAATGCAAAAACGCAAACCCCTCCATCAAGACCGTTTTCGCACTCAATCGCTGGAATGAAAATAGAGAACTAGAATCGCAGTTTGATATATTTTTGGGTGATAAGTATGGCTTTTTCGACACTAAGGGAGTGATTAACTACATCGATGAAAAAGATCGCAACTACTTGGTATTGGCAGACAGCGACGCCATCAAGTACTCAAGAGCGTTTGGCATTACGCTGTGGGAGTTCGCCAACCAAGACATGGATGTAGATGCCGAGCTTAAAGAGGCAATTGAAAAGGGTGCGAGCAAAGAGGAGATAAAGAGGTTAAGCTTCAAGAAGTCGCTCAAAAGCGACTGCGAGAAATATAATGATAGAATCCTCAAAAAAGCCTTTGCAAAACTGGACGAAATCTTAGCCTAGACGTAGGCTTTGAAAATCTCTCTATACTCTTTTTGGAGGCGTATGATCTTTTGTTGCGCGATCTCGGTAATGAGATTGACGGTAAGATTCTCTTCACTAGCTCCTGAAATGCTGGTTTCAAGATTGATTATCTCATTTTTGGCAGCTTCTATGAGTTTGAGCATTTGTGAAAAGATTATGGTAAATCCCCCGCCTTCCTCTTTGGTGTGAGCCGATTCTATGAGCCCGTTGATATGGATAAAATCGAGCCTGTTGATGAGGACATTGAGCTCTTGGATGTTGTAAAACATTGATCGAAGCTGACTTTTGGATGCATCCACATTTTTTGAGAGATTATTGGAGTAGATGACAAGAAGCGAGAAGAGTTCGTTGATGTTGTTTATCACCTCTCTTTGTTTCTCCTCTTCGATTTGGGCATTGGAGAGGTTGCGGATCATCTCTTTGATGAAAAATGTAATCATTTCAATCACTAGCTTCGATGTAAGGATATTGAAGCCGATATCTTCGATATCCTTTTTGGTGTTGTCTATGATTTTGCTTAGCTGGATGATTTTTCTTTCACTCAACTCCGCGTTTTTTCGCATCTCGTGCGAGAGGGTGGAGAAGGAGACTCCCTCTTTTTTGATTTTGTAGCTCTCGATTGAGGCGTTGAGGGAGAGCAAGCGAATATCTTCGGCGAGTTCGTAGATGAATTTACTTTTGTTATTGAGCTCTTCATTGAGGTTCAAAAAGAGATTGACTTTGCCAAAGATCTCGTTGAAGTAGCGGTTGAGCCTGAAAAATATGGTTTCAAGACTGCACAAAAGATCGATAAAATCTGCGTTTTGAGCCAAGACATTGGATAGATTCACCTGGCAGCTTACATCTTTGGTATCTCCTAGCAGTTTTTCTCTGTTTTGTATCTCCTGGAAAAAGGCCTGTTTAGAAAAATCTTCATAACTCTCAAACCCTAGCTCTTTGAGTTTGTCCAGCAAAAACTGCAAGGCGGTATCCATGTCGTTTTTGATCTCGACTTCCAGGATGTTCTTGTAAAGGTTCGGGATGATGTCAAAAATTTTTGAGGAGGGTTTGAGGCGGATGGAGATATACTTCTCTATCTTTCCTTCCTTGTCCATAACCGGATAGATAGCTGCCAAGACCCAGTAGTATGAGCCGTCTTTTGCCATGTTTTTCACGTATCCGACGAAGGGTTTGCCACTTTTGATCGTATCCCATACGGCTTTGAATATGGCTCTTGGCATATCCGGATGACGAATTGTGTTGTGCGGCTTGTCAATAAGCTCATCCCTCTCAAATTTGCTTACTCTTTGGAATACGTCGTTACCGGTAAGCACGATCCCTTTTGGATTGGTGATAGAGAAGAAAAGCTCATCCAATTCGAATGGTGAAGCTATATTTTTAGGCTCAATCCCTCGTTTGTTATAGACATTTTTGTACATCATCGTTTATGCCTTTACTCCATCTCTTTGGCTGTTACTATGGCGTAGATTTTCATGAGCTCTTTGACCAGTGCGTTAGCCGCGTCTACCAGCTCTTGGAATTTGAGGAAAACTTCATCGTCTCTATTTTCTTTTTTGAGCCTTACAAGCTCTTGTGCAATATTGTGCATATCTTTATGATAATCTTCCGTGCCTTCCAAGAGAGCTATCACTTCATCCCCATATCTGCGCAGGGCTTTGAAGGCTTCTCCTGAGTAGAACCATCTGCCAAAATCACAAGAGGTGAAATCTTTGAGTGAGATATCCTCATACCCTTCTAAAACTTTGGCAACATTGGTGATATAGATGGAATGCGATTTGATGGCATCGAGCAGCAGGGTTACAGCTTCATCTTTGCTAGATTCTGCGCACTTTTCGATGCCCTCTTGCATGAAATCTATGGTAGAGAGGATTCTTTGGCCTGTGATATCTGCTAACTCTTGTGTCTGCTTGAGATCTTCATTGAGTTTTTGGATCTCTTCAGAGAATGTGTAGATATTCTCTTTTTGCATGTTGGTATATTCGATTTGGCGCTTTATCAATGATGTAACGTTGGCGCTGGTCTGCTTGATTTTGTGAAAGGTTTTCAATACTCCGCTAGCACCTTCTGCGCTGTCTTCTACGATGGTTTTAGCATTGGTGACCACTTTGGCAGTATTGTCCATCTCATCCATGACAGAGATTGTCACTTCTCGAATCTCGCTAGCGCTCTTGCTAGTTTTTTCAGCCAGTTTACGCACTTCGTCAGCCACTACCGCAAAGCCTCTTCCTACCTCACCGGCGCGTGCTGCTTCTATGGCGGCGTTGAGAGCCAGCAAGTTCGTCTGCTCGGTTATCTCGAGGATCACATTGAGGACATGGTCGATGCCGCTTATTTTTCTTTTGAGCTCTTCCGTGGTTTTGGTGAGGTTATCCATCGCTTTAACTGATTCTAGGATATCTTGGTTGGTTTTATTGAGGATGGTCTCACCATGTTCGATATGATCAGTGGTCTCTTTTTGCGCGTTTTCTATCTCCTTGATGCTTTGCATGATTGTATCGGTGGTTTTGAGACTCTCTGTGCTCGTATCAGTTATCTTTTGGAATGAGTCGTTGAAATTGCCAAATCTGTTTTTGAATCTATAGATCCCTGTTTTGACCAACGCTGCATTGAAGATAGCTTCGTTCAGTTTTCCACCACTCTGTATCCAGCGCTCTTTGTCTTGTTTCATCATAGCATCAAGTTTTTTCTGACATGCCTTAAGCTCATCTTGCGTATCTTCTAGCTTTTCGCTAAATTCTTCGTATCGCTCTTTTTTGCTCATAATAGACTCCTCTTACTTTTTTTTCGCTGAAAATATCGCCTCGATTTTGGCTTTGACGTTCTCTGGCGTAAAGGGTTTGACGATATAGTTGTTGACACCGCTTTTGAGCGCCAAAATGATATTTTCCTTTTTAGCTTCAGCCGTTACCATCATTATCGGCAGGTGTTTGAGATTTGGATCTTTTCTGATCTCTTGCACAAGTTCAATTCCCGTGAGATTTGGCATATTCCAATCGGTTATCACGAAATCGAATTTTTGGCTGCGAAGCTTTTGCAGAGCCACCATCCCATCCTCTGCTTCTTCGATGTTGTTAAAGCCCATCTCTTTGAGCAGATTCTTGAGGATTCTTCGAATCATCGGGGCGTCATCCACCACTAAAATTTTTATATTCCTATCAGGTAGTGCCATTTATCCTCCTATTTCTTTATCGCATATTCATGAACTATATGGAGCAGATCTTTCGTATCGAATTTTACTAAGTGTGCATCTGCATTGACGAATCGTGTCTTGTCCACTGTCGCTTTATCCGAGAGTGAAGTGTTGATAACAATCGGTATTTTCGAAAAGACGGGATCCTCTTTGACCTTTTTGGTAAATGTGAGTCCATCCATGCCAGGCATCTCTATATCGCTGATAATGAGTTGGATTTTGTCTGTGATATCGACACCTTCGAGCTCTGCTTCTTTTCGCTTCTCTTCCAAAAATTCGAGCCCATCGATACCGCTTTCGACCTCATAGACTTTATGCCCATCTTTTTCGAGAATTTTTCTAATGATTTTGCGCGCCACCGGGCTATCATCAAGGATCAATATCTCGTATGATACATCGCTTTTTTGGTAATCATTTTTATCTTCTACGTTGAAGACCTTAATCATGCCAAGCTCGTCCAAAATACCTTCGAAATCCAAAAGCAGCAATAGCTGCCCATTTTCGATCTCAATCACACCTACCACTTTGCCGCCAAGTTTTTCATCGATACTGGCTGGGGGCTTTTTGATATCGGTCCATTTTATGCGGCGGATTCTTTTTGCTTCGTGCACTAAAATGCCTATGATTTCGCGCAAAAACTCCATTACTATAACATATTTATTATCTTTGTCTTCTGGCGGCTTAATCTTCATCCACTTGCTGAGATTGACGATTGGAATAACATCTTCCCTAATCTTTGCCAAGCCCTCCACCTCCGGCGGCATGCCGGGAGATCGAAAGATGTTGCTTGGGCGCTGTATCACCTCTTTGACTTTTGCCACGTTCACGCCCAAAACCCACTCATAGACGCTTCCATCTTCCAGTTCTTCATACATGCGAAAGTCGATGACTTCCAGTTCGTTTGCGCCAGTCTCCAGGATTTTTGGCAGATACTCTTTTTTTCTCATTTTCTATTCCTCATGTTCGGAGTCGTTTTTGTGAAACAGTTTGTCGATATTGAGCAAAATAAGCAGGTTTTTATCTTCCATCTCTTCATTTGTTACCACAACGCCGGTAATATATTTTGAATCGATCCCTATCGAGTTGATAGGAGCAGGAAGCACCTCTTCATCCTCTATGGTGATTGCACCCACCACCTGATCTATCATGAGCCCAACATTGCCTATTGCTGAGTCGATGATGAGGATAAATTCTTGGTCGCTCTCATCTGCATTGGGTAAGTTAAGCATCTTTTTTGTGTTGACGACAGGCACTATATTGCCTCGAAGATTCATGACACCAAGGATATGCTCCGGCGTTTTTGGCACAGGTGTAATGTCGAGGCGCTTTGTGATTTTGATGATATTTTTTATATCGATGCCAATCAGTTCATCATTGAGCAAAAACGCAATAACGCGCTTTTCTTCTTTGAGATTCTCTTCTAGTTGTTCGTTGAGCCCCAAAACTTCTATATCTTTCATTAGATGACTCCTATGAGATCGTTGCGTTTGTCGTTGATGAGGGATTTGATATCAAGGATAAGAACCACTTTGCCATCTCCAGTGATGGTAGCCCCAGCGATTCCCTCTACATCTTTGAGCATCTCGCCAAGAGGCTTGATGACGATCTCCTCTTCGCCATAGAGGTTGTCTACCGCAATTGCGATATTTTTCTCACCGATATTGATGATGATGACGAATCTATTTTCGTTTTCGCTTTCTATATCGAAGAGTTCATTGAGGTGGAAAAAGAGATAGACCTCGTCTCGTAGCATCAAAGACTTGTAGATGCCTACGTCTTTGATATCTTCTGGCCTGTATTTGATAATCTCCACCACGCTAAAGAGCGGTATGGCGAAGATGCGATTGTTGACGCCTACCATGAGGGTGCGAATGATAGCAACTGTTAAAGGCAGCTTCATGGTGATTTTGGTACCGACACCAAGTTCGCTCTCCACCTCTATGGCACCACGAAGTGAGTGGATTACGTTTGCCACCACATCCATACCTACGCCGCGACCACTCAGATCGCTCACCTTGTCCACCGTGGAAAACCCCGGCATGAAAATCAGCTCATACGCCTCTTTATCACTCATCTGCTCGGCTTGATCGGGTCGTATAAGCCCTTTTTCTATCGCTTTTTGCTTGACCTTTTCCGGATCGATGCCTCGCCCATCATCTTCGATGGAGACGATGATACGATCCCCTTCTTGCAAGGCAGAGAGGGTGATTGTTCCAGCTTCTGGCTTGCCTTTTGCGATGCGCTCTTCTGGCGGCTCGATGCCGTGATCTATTGAGTTTCTCACCAAGTGGATGAGAGGATCTTCTAGCTGATTGAGGATGCTTCTATCGATTTCAGTATCTTCGCCTTCTAGTTCAAGGTTGATCTTTTTACCCACTTTCTTGGCCAAATCGCGCACGATTCTAGGGAATTTGCTAAAGATTCGCTTTACCGGCTGCATACGCAGCTTCATGACCACCTCTTGCAAGTCTGATACGGATCTGCTCATGCCAGCTATCGCTTCGTTGAGCTCTTCGATTGCCTCTATATCCTCGCTGTTTGCCCGAAATTTGGAGGTGAGTTTGACGATGCGGTTGCGATCCAGCACCAGTTCGCCTACGAGGTTCATGAGCGTGGAGACTCGTTCTATATCTATGCGAATCGTCTCAGTCTCTTCCTTTTTCGGTTTTTTGGCAGGCTTAGCCTGCTCCTTGGTAGCTGGCGGAGGTGGTGCGGGAGTTTCGCACGTCTCTTTTTGCTCGATCGGTTTTTCTTCGACTTTTTTCACCTCTTTGACGCGCTTTTCAATTATGAGATCCTCTACATCTTTGTTTTGTGCGATGAGTTCGTCAAGTTTCATGATGAGATCCATATCACGCTCTTCAGGTGGTAGCAAGATAAGCTCGTCCAAAATCTCCGCCATCGTTTTGTTCGGATGTTGCAGGATAAGTTTTTGGATATCTGGATCTACGTCGTCTTTGAAGACAATTTCAATCTCTTCTTCTATCTCACCAGTCGGGTTGGTATGCTCACCGTCGCTGTTTTGCGCATCCTCTTGGGTTTTCGCTTCTTCTTGGGGCGCGTTTGCTGGCTCTTTGCCATCGAGCACGGCTTGGAGTTTTTTTAGTATATCACTTATCTCTTCGTTGTCCGGGATTTCATTATCGCTTTTGAGGGTCTCTATAGCGTTTTTGATGATGTCGATGCCTTCCAGGATGGTATCCATTTTGTTTGAATCGAGCTGCATCTCATCATTGCGCAGTTTGTCAAATATGCTCTCGATGATATGGGCCAGGTTGATGATGCTCTCAAGCCCCAAAAATCCTGCGCCTCCTTTAAGCGTATGCATTCCGCGAAATATCTGGTTGAGCAGCTCTTTGTTGGTTGGATCGTTTTCTAGTTCAATCAGCTCTTGATCCAGATTTTCCAGTATCTCTTCCGCTTCTTGGATGAATTCATCCAGAATCTCTTGCATATCTTCTGTGATGTTTATATGCATAGATCTATCCTTTATACTCGTTGAACATTGCGTCTATATCGTCTTGATTTACTTCGTTTTCCCAGGCGAACTCGTTGAGGTAGGATGCATCCAGTGGCAACGAAACATTTGCGTCCAAAATTGTTAGAAAGTCTTTGAGTTTTTCTATGCGCTGCGTGATAATGTCTTGCATCTGCAAAGAGGCTAAAGCATTTGTTAGCGTCTCGTGCAAAGCTTCGTCTGTGATGTTTCGCTCTAAACTTTGCAGTGAAGAGTAGAGCGTATTGGCGCAAGTTTCCAGTTCATCTTTGGCCAGGTTGAGATGATTGAGAGCGATTGCGATCTGTTCGTTTTGGATATTTTTCTCTGCCATAGCCCACCTTTTACAATTCTTTGGCAAATTATCGGATAAATTCATTGGATTTTTACACAAAAAGTAATAAAATAATGAAAATCTCCTAAAAGGTTCGATTTGGCGGTAGAAGGTAAAAGAAACGCTAACGGCGTAGAAAAAGCGGCAATGTTGATATCTTCGTTGCCAGAAGAGGTGACGGTCAATATTTTCAAAAAGCTCAAAGAACACGAGATCGAAAAGCTCATCAAAACGATTCTAAGCCTTGAGACCCCTTCCAAAGAGGAGCTCAAAGAGGTATTGCAAGAAGCGTATGATCATCTCAAATCTGTCTCGCCGATCAAGATAGCTCCAGATCACCTCAAAAAGATCCTCAAAGATGCGCTGCCGCCAGATGTATTGGAGAAACTGCTCAACCAGACTTTTGACGAACAAGAGGGCAAAGCGATATTTAAAGAGCTCGAAAAGCTCGATTCTAAAATGGTGGCAAACCTCATAAAAGATGAGCATCCCCAAGTCATCGCTCTTATCCTTTCGCAGCTCAAGCCATCAAAAGCTGCCGAGATACTCCAATATATTCCAAAAAGAATAGGCGTGACCAACGTCCAAGAAGAGGTGATCAAACGAATCGCTTCTATTGAAAAGATCTCTTCGCAAACCCTCAAAGTGGTTGCAAATACGTTGGAAGAGGAGCTTCTCACCATTGGTGCAGGCAACGAAGAGACGCTGAGCGGTATCGATATAGCCGCCGAGATCGTAAACGCACTCCCAAAAGAGCTGCAAGTGGAGCTTTTGGAAGATGTGCGTAAAGAGGATGAAATCCTTGCAGACAATATCGAAGAGAGAATGTTCAAGTTTGAAGATATCCTGAAACTTGACAATAAAGCCATCATCGAAATTCTTAAAAATGTTGACAAAAATGATCTAATGCTTGCTCTTAAAGGTGCCGAAGAGGAGATTCTCAACAAATTCCTCTCCAATATGTCCAAGCGCGCGGCTGAGATGTTCTTGGAGGATATGGAAGTGTTGGGGCCTGTGAAGAAGAGCGATGTGGAAAAAGCGCAGAAAAAAGTGATCGAGGAGATTAAAAACCTCATCAACAAAGGCGTCATCGAGTTTGGAGCGGGCGAGGAGTATCTCTAAAAGTTAGCCCATCGTTACCATTTTAAGCAATTTTTGAAAAAAGCTCTATTTTTGGCTTGAAATGCCGATAATCATTGCAAAGAAGGACGTTTTTAACTATAATAAGAACAAATGTTAACTAAGGCTTGTAATGTCTGAACAAGAATTTCTTTCACAAGAAGAGATAGACGCTCTGCTCGGTGGTGGAGAGACGGCTGAAGAGCCCCAAGAAGAGCAATCAGACATCAGGCCTTTTGATTTCAGCGAACTTGAGAGCATCAAAAAGGGCGGTTTGCCCGGGCTCGATCTCATCTATGAGCGCTGGGTCAAGAATTTTCGCGACGATATTCGCAAAATCATGCCCAAAATCAACATGGTCTCCAAAGAGAGCATCTACATCACGCGCTTCAACTCTTTTATGTTCAAAATCCCTATGCCCTCAAGCTATACCACCTTTACCATGCGCCCGCTCAAAGATACCGCGCTTTTGGTGGTGGATTCGAGGCTGGTTTTTACCATCATTAGCGTGATGTTTGGAGGTCCAGCCAAGCCCTTCAAAGTTGAAGGTAGGGAGTTTACCAAGCTTGAAACCTACATCATCAAAGATTTTATCGATTTGGCACTCAAGACCTTGGAAGAGACCTTTGGCAACGTTTATAAAATCGAAGTGGAGAAAAAGAGCACCGAGCTCAATCCCGCATTGGCCAAAATCACCTCTGGCAACGAAAAGGTGATAATCGCCGAGTGTGTGGTGGATATCGACGGATACGAAGCACCTATATATTTTTGCTATCCGCAGGGAATGTTTTTGCCTATTAAGGATGTGATCTATACGGAGTTTTCCGGCGAAGTGGATGAGGTGTGGAAAGAGCGCCTCAACGATCTTCTGTTGCAAACAGATGTGGAAGTGGCTTTGGAGCTTACAAAAAAAGAGTATTTCTTGCGTGAAATCATCGAGTGGGAGGTGGGGACTGAACTTATGCTAGATGTGAGCAAAGAGGATCCTGTGAAGCTAAGGATTGGCGATAAAGAGAAGTTTGTCTGCAGACTTGGAAAGGTGAAAGATAAATACGCCGCCCTTCTCAAAGAAGAGGTAGTCAAGGATGAAGAAGATGAGCGAAGAGAATAGAGATTTGAGCCCGGACGAGCTCATGGCGCAGCAGTTTGGCGATATTGCGGATGGTGAGAATGAAGTGGATGAAAATATTGAGAGCGCAGATACCCAGCCATCCGCGGATGAGCTCATGGCGCAGCAGTTTGCAGCGCAAAGTTACGAAAAAAACGATGAGGAGTTTGGAGCACACGAAAGAAGCGAGGATGGCAAACTTTCACTTCTTTTAGATATTCCTTTGGAGGTAACGGTGGAGATTGGAACTACCCAGATGCCGATAGAAGATGTGCTCAAGCTCAATCCCAACAGCGTAATTGAGCTCGATAGGTATGTGAACGAGCCAATCGATCTCAAAGTCAATGGTAGGGTGATCGCCAAAGGGGAGCTCTACACCGTCAAAAACAGCTTTGGTATCAAAATCACGCACATCATCAAGCCTGAAGACAGGCTCAAAATATTGGAGAAGTAAACCATGGCACTCGATATGCAATCAATCTACATTTTGGCAAGTGGTGGTTCAAGGGCGATGGAGCAGCTGGACACCGCTACTAACAATATAGCCAATGTCAATACCGATGGCTTTAAGAAATTGTTTATCAAAGAGATGAGCCAAAGACTCGATGAAAACGGAGGCGACGCCAATCACCTCTTCGTGTTTCCAAGATTTGAGCAAAGCGTTGTGGATTTGAGTCAAGGAGCGCTGAAAAAGAGTGATAGCCCTCTCGATTTCGCGATAGATGGCAGCGGCTTTTTCGTAGTGCAACAGGGCGATCAAAAGCTACTTACTCGAAACGGCCACTTCCATCTCAACCAAGATGGCATTTTAGTGGATAGTAGAGGCAACGAGGTGCTAGATATCGAGGACAAACCGATCAAGCTCAATCCAAAAGCACCCTTTTCTTTTACGCAAGATGGCAAAATCTACCAAAAAAACAAGCTTGTTGCACAGTTGCAGATAAAAAATTACGATAAAATTGAGCCTCTTGGCGAGACCTACTATAAGCCTGCATCAAAAGAGGTGGCTACATCTTTCAAGCTACACCAGGGATTCTTGGAGGGTAGTAACATCAATCCAGTTTTGCAGATGAGCGAGCTTATCATGGCACAGCGTAGGTTTGAAATGTATAGCAACATCATCAAAGGTTTGGATCAACTCAACCAAAAAACAAACGAAATAGGCAAAGCGTAAAAGGAGCATAAATGATTCGCGCACTATGGACTTCAGCATCTGGGATGGCAGCCCAGCAGACCAACCTTGATGTGGTATCGCACAACATCGCCAATGTCAATACTGTAGGTTTCAAGCAAAGCAGGGCGAATTTCGAAGATCTTATCTACCAAAACATAAAAGACCCCGGTGTCGTGAGCGCCGATGGCAATAGAGTTCCATCTGGCATTCAGGTGGGTTTGGGCGTGAAGGTGTCGGATGTGAGCAAGATCTTTTCGCAAGGCAGCCTCAAACACACGGAGCGCGATTTGGACGTGGCGATAGAGGGGCCTGGATTTTTCAAAATCGAGCTTCCCGGTGGCGGCGAGGCCTATACCAGGGCTGGCAATTTTCAGATCGACAACGAGGGGTATCTAGTCACAAGCGAGGGATATAAACTCCTTCCAAACATCCAAATAAATTCCCCTGAGACGTTGGTAAGTATCTCTATCAGCCCCAATGGCAAGGTCAATGCGGTGCGCAACGAAGGCGGCCAGCAAACGGTAGAAGAGCTAGGTGATATCAAACTCTATCGCTTCGTCAATCCCGCTGGGCTCAAGGCGATTGGGCAAAACCTCTTTATGGCTACCGAAGCATCCTCCGAAGCGGTTGAGGGTGATCCCAACACGGATGGCTTTGGCAAGCTCTCACAAGGTTTTCTAGAGAGCTCCAACGTCAATATTGTCGAAGAGATGGTAAACTTGATCGTGGCCCAAAGAGCCTACGAGATGAACTCCAAAGGTATTACTACTTCCGATGAAATGTTGCGAGCCGTTGCGAATCTCAAGTCTTAAGTTTTTGCTCCTACTCCTCTTGGCTTCGGCCCTGTGGGGCGATATAATCTTGCGTGATTTGGCGATCAAAAAGCCAAATCTAAAACTTGGCGACATCGCCAAAATAGTAGACAAAAATCCGAATAGAGCCAATTATCTCGCCTCTTTGCACATAGACGAGGAGTTTATGGCAGATGGAGTTGTAAGCCAAAACGAGATAAAAAAGATATTGCAAAAAAACTTCATTGATACCAGTAAAATCAAAATAATGGGCAGTACCGTCAAGGTGCAAGTCAAAGCCAAAAAGATCGATAAAGAAACGATTCTCCAAACAATTGAGCGATTCGTGCACAATAGGTACAAAAACATAGCAATAGATAAAATCTCTCTGCGTTTTCATACTTTGCCTTTGCGAAGCGGCACCTATAGGATACGTATCGAGCCAACTTCCGAGAGCTTTCACCATATATACTTGCAGATATCCATTTATGATGGCGTAAAGCTAGCAAAAAAGCTCAAGGTTACCCTCTACGTGCAGCGCTTTATTGATGCAGCAGTGGCTGCAAAGAGTATCCGCAAGGGTGAGATCATAGATGCCCAGGATATCCAGTCAAAAAAAGTGCGCTTAGCCAACTCCTCGCAGCTTTACCTCACTCCCGCGCAAGTCATAGGTGCCGTGGCAAAAAGAGATATCAAGCCAAACCAAACGATAAAACGCTATATGATTGAGCCAGATTACGATGTAAAAAAGAAAAGAAGCGTCAAAATAATCTATCAAAAGGGTCCTATTCGCATAGAGCTTCTAGGCTTGGCGCTGCAAAATGGCAAAGTGGGTGATATAATAAGAGTGAAAAATCTATCTTCAAACAAGGTGCTTCGATGCAAAGTTATCTCAAGTGGTGCTGTGCAATATCTTTACTAATTTTTCTTAGCGGCTGCAGCCAGAAAGAGCTGGTAGTTACCACCCCACCAAAGATCGAACCCCAGCAAAAACTGATGCCAAAACCAAAGTATCAAGCACCGGGATCTATCTATACAGGTTACGATAATCTCTTCAGCGATGCCAAAGCCTACAATGTAGGCGATGTGGTAACAATCGTGATCAACGAGAATCTCCGAGGCACCGGCTCCACCGATACCAAGACGCAACGCAGCAACCAGATGAATCTCTCTTTTCCCACACCAACCGTTATGGATAAAAAAATGTTTAAAAAAAACACCATTTTCGGTCTTGATCAAAAATCTACAAACTCTTTTCAAGGACAAGGAGGAACCAACAGAAGCGCAAAACTTTTGGCAAAAATCAGTGCGAGAGTCATCAAAGTCTATCCCAATGGCAATATGTTTATTGTAGGCACCAAATATATCAAAATCAACAACGATATTCAATACCTCAAAATCTCTGGCATCATCCATCCCCAAGACATCAATCCAGACAATACAATCGACTCTTCTAAGATATCGGATATGTATGTTGAGTACAATGGTAAAGGTTTTTTAAACACCACTCAGCAGCCTGGCTGGCTTGCCAATTTCATTATGAAAATATGGCCCTTTTAGATATAATAAATTAAATTCATAAACAGGACAGTCTCTTGCTTCGAGCCGTCATTCTATTATCGGTTTTGCTTATACATATCGTAGCCGTTGAGGTGAAAATCGGCGATGAGGTCAATATCTTAGGCGTAAGGGAAAACTACCTTACAGGTTATGGCATTGTCGTGGGCCTCCAAGGCACTGGCGATGGAACTACCACCAAGTTTACACTATTAAGTATCGCCAACATGCTCAAAAAAATGGGCATTAGGATCGATCCCAAAGATGTCAAGACCAAAAACGCGGCAGCTGTCATAGTCACCGCTAAGCTGCCCCCTTTTGCAAAAAGCGGGATGGTAGTGGATGTGACAGTCTCATCCATGGGAGATGCTAAAGATATTGGCAATGGCGTCTTGATTCGCACACCTCTTTTGGGACCTGACAAGAAGATATACGCCTTTGCCCAAGGGCCAGTCTCCACTGGCGGGGGATACACAGAATCCAATAAAGGTGGCAGGATCAGCAAAAACTTCACTACCACGGGTATCATTCCCAATGGAGCCATTATAGAGCGAGATCTTCCATTTAGTTTCGATTCCCAAAAGTTCATCACGCTCACCCTTAAGCATCCGAGTTTCGAGCTTGCCAAAAATATAGTGGATACCATCAATGCCCATTACAACGACACACTGGCTTACGCTTTGGACTCCGCCACAGTAAGGGTTTTTTTCCCCGCCCAAACCATGCCTGATAAAGTCAAATTCGTTTCATCCATTCTCAACCTGCCTGTCCAAACGGCCAGCGAGCCCACCATCATCATCTATGAGCGCACGGGTACGGTGGTGATGAGTGGCGATATCAAGATCGATACGCCAGTATACATCTCGCATGGTAATATCTACGTCACGGTCCAAAAAGAGCCCCAGGTCTCCCAGCCAAATCCGCTCAGTGGCGGGGAAACTGTAAAAACGCAAAAGGTTACATCGATTATTAAAGAAGAAAATGGTAGAATTTTTCCAATCAATTCACCATCCCTAAAAGACTTGGTCAAAGCTCTCAATGATTTGGGTGTCTCGCCACGAGATCTCATAGCGATCATTGAGGCCATCAAAAAAGCTGGCAAGCTGCATGCAAAAATAGTGATAATGTAGGAAATTGATGAAGATAGAAACCTATTGGGACATAGCCCAGCTTTCCCAGATGAGAAGCCTTGATAGAGCGAGCGAAGCGTTAGAAGAGGAGTTTGTGCATATATTTTTGAAAGAGGTGCGAAAAGGCGTACCTACTGCGCCGCTTATGAGTAAGTCTTTTGCTTCCAAACTCTATCTCGATATGATGGATATGCAGCTTGCCAAGGCTATTAGCCAAAGCGATCAACTTGGCATTAAAGAGTATATCCAAAATGCCATCAAAGAGTATGAGAAGAACAGTAGATGACCGGGGCGCTTGAAACAGTCTTTACGAAGATCAACAAACATTCCGATGCCATAGTCATTGTCCTAATTTTGGCGATACTAGGCTCCATGGTATTGCCCGTTCCGCCATTTTTGCTGGACATCTTATTGACGACTTCCATTACCCTCTCTATGGTTATGCTTATGGCCTCGGTCTATGTGACAAACCCTTTGCAGATTTCTGCTTTTCCATCATTGCTGCTTATCGCCACGCTATTTCGCCTCTCGCTTAACGTAGCCACTACTCGAAGAATCCTCTTGCATGGGCATGAGGGTCCTGGTGCGGCGGGGCAACTTATTGAGAGTTTCGGGCAGTATGTGGTAGGGGGCAACTATATTGTTGGAATCATCGTTTTTGTTGTGTTGGTGACCATCAACTTCATCGTCATCACCAAAGGTACTGAGCGTATCAGCGAAGTGGGAGCCCGCTTTACGCTTGACGCGATGCCCGGTAAGCAAATGGCGATAGATGCGGATCTCAACGCAGGGCTTATCGATGAGGAAGAAGCAAGGCGCAGAAGAGAGGAGATCGCAAAAGAGGCGGATTTTTATGGGGCAATGGATGGTGCAAGCAAGTTTATCCGGGGTGATGCGGTAGCTGGCATTATCATTACGCTCATTAACATCATAGGCGGTATCGCTATTGGTATGGCACAGCATGGCATGGATCTCGCCACCGCTACCGCCAATTTCACCATCTTGACCGTAGGTGATGGGCTTGTGAGCCAGATCCCATCTCTTATCACCTCCACCGCAGCTGGCCTCATGGTAACGCGAGCAGTGTCCGAGAAGAATCTGGGCAAAGAGATTTTTTCGCAACTTACCGGCTATCCCAAAGCTTTGTATATGAGTGCAGGCGCATTGGTGATAATGGGAGTAGTGCCCGGCATGCCTTTCGTGCCATTTACTATTTTGGCCTCCATTTTGGCATTGACTGGCTATATGATGCAAATAGATCTGCATAGGCGCGAAGTCTTAGAGGCTGAAGAGAAAGCAAAAGAGATCATCAAAGAGACCCAAGAGGAAGAGGAGGATTTTGTAGTCCAGCCTGAGACTATATCTTTTGAGATCGGCTATGCTCTTATCCCGCTTGTGGATGAGTCGCAAGGCGGAGAGACGATAAAAAGGATAAAATCTCTAAGAAAGCAGCTAAGCAAGGATCTAGGCATTATCATCCCGCTTATCCATATCAAAGATAATCTTGAGCTGGGTTCTGGGGAGTATCGCATACTCATTCGTGGTATCGAGGTAGCTAGGGGAGAAGTGCATCCAGGCAAATACTTGGCGATAGATACCGGCAGTACGCAGGGCAAGATTGAGGGGATCGAGACCACAGAGCCTACCTTTGGTCTCAAAGCCTACTGGGTGGACGAGGGCAAAAAAGATCAAGCAAAAATGTTAGGCTATACGGTGGTGGATATTCCAACTGTCATCATCACCCATCTCTCGGAAGTCATTAAATCGCACTCTTACGAGATTTTGGGACGCAGCGAAACCAAGGAGCTGGTAGAGGCTCTTGCCAAGCGCTATCCAATCGTTAAAGATCTGGTGCCGGAGCAGGTGAGCTACTCGATTCTTCATAGGGTGTTACAAAATCTGCTTAAAGAGCACATTCCTATCAAAGATCTGCTTACCATTATAGAGTCACTCTCAGATAACGTTAATAAAACTACAGATACGGACATTTTGACCGAGATGGTAAGAGAGTCGCTAGCTCGCCTTATCACTTCCATCTATGCCAAAGATGGTGTGCTCTATGCGATGACTTTGGGGAGTGAGAGCGAAGAGTATCTTTTCGAAAAAATCAAAGAGTACAATGGTAACCTTCCACCAATCGATCCTATGAAGTTGCAAAATTTTATTGTGCAAATCAACAGCAACCTGGAAAAATTTATCATCGAGCAGCGAACGCCGGTGCTACTCACATCCACTAACGTGCGCAGATACGTCTATAAGCTGATAGAGCCCTATCTCTCCAATGTAGCTGTGCTTTCATATAACGAGATAGAGCCAAGAACCAAACTCAACATAATTGCCAAGGTAGAACTGAATGGAAATAGTTAAGTACGAGGGGTATAACCTTGACGAGCTGATACTCCAAGCCAAAAAAGAGTATGGCAAAGATGTCAAGATTATCAGCTACGAAGTACAAGAATCGGGCGCCATTCCCTTTTTGAAGAAGAAAAAATATGCACTTTTCGTGCAGGTTCCCACACCTGACGAGGGGTTTTTCGATATCTTGGCAAAAGAGGAGAAAAACGAGGAGATAGACAAGTTTTTGGAAAAAATCGAAAAGATGATCGACAAAAAGATAGAACCCCTCAAGCAAGCATTGCTCAACAAAGCCGACACTACCGAGCTTCCCTCACACACGGCCGTGGCCGCTCCTTTGGATTTTGCACAGGAGTTCAAAGAGTTTACGGGTGACGCACTTGATCTCATAAAGCTTTTGTTGAAAAAGGATGTAGATCCAAAGATTGCCAAGATGCTCGTAAAAGAGTCATGCGGTTTCGATATCGACGCAAACAAGTTCGATCTCAATACATCCTTTTTCAAAGAGGCTTTGGTCAATGCAATAGAAAAAAAGATTAAGTTCAAAGGCCCTTTGAAAATCCAGAAGGGATCGTTCAAAGTCATCGCTTTCGTGGGGCCTACGGGCGTGGGTAAGACCACCAACCTTTTTAAAATCGCCTCTGAGCTTGTTATCAATCAAAAACTTAAAATCGCGGTCATCAGTATCGATACCTTCAAGGTGGGTGCCATCCAGCAAGCAAGATCATTTTCCAACATCCTCAATATTCCATTCTATGCCATTACGGATTCCAAAAACCTCAAAAAGACGCTCCAAAACCTCAATGGTTTTGACGTGGTACTCATAGATACGGTGGGGCGTAGCCATTATGACTATTGGAGGCTTGGGGAGATGAAGGAGATTTTGGGAAGCGGCAGCGATTTTATGGAGATTTCGTTGGTGATTAGCTGCAACTACAAAAACTCCGAGGCTTTGGAGATTGTCAATAGATATAGGACGTTTTTCCCAATCAACGACATCTTTTTTACCAAAATTGATGAGACTTATAAGCCTGGGATCTTGCTTAACCTTCCAATAAAGAGCAATATTCCGGTATCATTCATCAGTACCGGCCAAAAAGTGCCGGAGGATATCAGGGTCCTCAATGCCGAGAGGATTGCCAACTATATACTAGGTGAGAATGTATGATCGATCAAGCTAGTGGATTAAGAGAGCTCGTCTCAAGAAACGATATACACAACAGCAAATTTATCACAATCGCCAGTGGCAAAGGGGGCGTGGGCAAGACCAATTTTGCCGTCAATTTTGCATATGTGATGGCAAAAGAGTTTGGCAAAAGGGTGCTGCTTATCGATGCGGATATAGGTATGGCAAATGTGCATCTCTTTTTGCATCTCGATCCTGCCAAAAACATTAAGCACCTTTTCATGGGAGAGCGAATAGAAAACATTATCCAAAGGGCGTATGAGTTCGATGCACTTTTGGGCTTTTCCGGCATAGAGGATCTTTTCGATATGGAGGATATCTCCATTCAGACAGTCATCGCGCAACTTGATGAAATCTCCAAAAACTATGACTATATCGTCATCGATACCGGAGCTGGTATCGATGAAAAAGTGGCGGCGTTTTTGCGAGCCTCCAGTAAATCCTACGTCATCACCACGCCGGAGCCCACAGCGCTTATGGATGCGTATGCACTGATAAAATCTATGTATAACATCTATGGTTACGAGAATTTCAAAGTTGTTGTCAATATGTGCAAAAACAGGGAAGAAGGTGAGCTGACGTTCAACAAGCTCAAAGTATCGGTCAATAAATTTTTGGGCATCGATATCGATCTTTTGGGCATTTTGCCCTATACCAACAACCTGCGCGCAGCCGTGAAGAAAAAAGAGCTTGTGACGATGAGCTATCCCAAAGATAGCTACAGCATCAATATCAAGCGCATTTGCAAAGAGGAGCTCAAAATCGAGCCGGTCGTCCAGGAGAAGTTTTGGCAAAAACTCTTTGATTTCATGGGAAAAAGCTGAGTATGAAAGTAAGTGTAGAGCGCAAGCAGCAGATTATCTTGGAGAATACACCGCTCGTGAAGAAGGTGGCATCCAAGATCTTTTTCAAACTCCCCAGGGATGCTGGAATCGAGTTTGATGAGCTTGTGAATACCGGCATAATAGGGCTTATCAAAGCGATCGACAAGTTTGACGAGTCGAAAGCCCAATTTTCCACCTACGCTTATATAAAAATAAGAGGAGAAATTCTCGATTATTTGCGAAGTTTGCATATCATGCCTCGCAGTATGCGCGAGAAGATCCGCAAAGAAAAAGAAGAAGGCAAAGATATTCCTTTGTCAAATTTGGCTATAATGATTAGCATGGAAAAGGCGATCGGGGGCGAAGATAGCTCCATGCGCCTTATTGATGTGATGGTTAGTGATGATATAAGTCCGGAAGATCAGGCAATTAGTTCACAGGTGGGCGACAAGATAGTCGAAGCGATGGAGCAACTGAGCGAAAAGGAGCGAAGGACTTTGCAGATGTTCTTCTTCGAAGAGCGTGAGCCCAAAGAGATAGCCTCCGCTCTTGGAATTTCGCAATCGAGAGTCTCACAGATAAAATCGCAGGCAATCAAGAAGCTTAAGACGATTCTGAAAGATTTGGAGCAAATATGAATATTTTTGACTTTTTGCTCAAAAACTCTCTGCTAGTCCCCCAAGCCAACAATGGTTTTATAGTGCCAAAAGAGCCTGCGAAGGATGATTTTGCAAAGATCTTGCAGGCTATGTTTGAACCAAAAAAAGAGAGTTTTGAGCAAAAGGCTACTCCCTTGCATGCAGTTGCCAAGCCTTTTCAAACCCTGCGTACCAAGCAGCCAACTAAAAAGCTACCATATCAAAAGAGCAGCATGTCGCACAATATTCCTCAACCTGAAGAGAAACCAAAAACGAAAAACATCCAAAGCGAAAAACTTCCCAATATGTACTCTTCAAAAAAGATAAAAAAAGAGCGTATCAATCGCGACATTGCGCCAAAGCCCGAGAGCCATTATGGCTTTTTCGACAAGAGCGAGCCTTTGCCCAAAGTAGATGTAACAGCGAAAAAGCAAAGAAAAGTGAATGATGCGTTGCCCCAAAAGACAAAAGAGCACTTTGCAAAAGCGAGCACCCCAGCTACTACGAAGCATGAAACAGCGCCTCTACATGTAGTTGCAAGTACATCGCAACCATTACCAGACAAACCCACAAAACATGTCGCTACAAAACCTCATCATCATATGCAAAAATCGCAAACGCCGTACACAACTTATACCAATAATGATAGAGTACGAACGAAGCCTACACCCACTTCGGTTCCGCATAAAGATCATGAAGTGCATAAAGCGCCGCAAGAAAGAGTAAAGAAAAAAGCTCAAGAGAAAAAAAGTGTAGAATCCTACAATGAGTTAAATAATATTACATTTCGTGAAAATATAGCCAAAGCACAAAAACATTCCCCATCCAATCCAACGGTTTCATCAAGAGATCCTATTTGGCCACAAAATAGTAAAAAAGAGTATATCTCTGAGAATTCAACTTCTTCGGAGCAAAAAGTAGTGCACAACTATCTGAGAATAGAGGAAAATCAGTTAGAGAACAAAAAGGCGCATAATGAGAACTTCGTTAAAGAGATCACAAAGAATGAAAATATCCACCAAGAGCATATCACGCGAAAAGAGCTTCCTGGAAAAGAGTATGTAGCTATGACGAATCGAGACATAGTGCACTCAATGGAGCAAAAAATCTCTCAAAAGCCATCGTTGCAGACACACATTGCTATGCAAAGCGTGGCGATAGCTATGGATGATACGAAAAAGCAGCAAAAGATCTTGCAAAATAGCGCTCACAACATGGTGCATCCACCCAAAAGCGCCAAAATTAAAAATACAAACCCATCTCTCGCACCAAAGCAACCAATGTATATTAAGCACACCGAGATTCATGTCGAAGTGCACGATCCAAAAACATTGCAGCCAATGCACCATAAACGTGAAGAACAGCCTATGGAGCCTACAACTTTGCAAAACCAAATGCCAAACAGTATGCATCAAACTCCAGATGGTATGCAAGATTTTTCCAATCAAGAGAGCTTTTCTCACCACGAAGCCAGCGATGCGCATTCTCAGACTTCGCAACTAAAAGATAGTGAGCCTTTCGAAATTCCCCATCCACAAAGGCATACCATTACGCTCAAGCTCGATCAAGCTACCATCAACGTCAACTTGCAGCAAAATAGGCTCTATATGCATTTTATCTCCCAAACCCCGATGCAGATACATCCTGATATCGAGGAGTTTATAAGCGAAGTGATGCAAGAGAGTGGCTACGAGAGATATAGGGTCGTACTCAAAGATAGAGAGAAACGCATGGCCATCGCATCCAAAGAGAGCCAAAAGACAGCATCCATTGGAAATAGTTCGATAAATGTTAAAGTATAGTGTTGTTTTTTTTCTGTTTCTTGCCACGCTTTTTGCCACAGATGCAAATACCACCGCCACAAAAACCTCTTACGATGAAAAAAAGGTATCTTTCGTTTTCAAAAACGCACTGAGAGATTTTCGTTTCGGCTCATACTATCAAGCCCTCGATGAGTTTGGCTATGTGGCTAAATTTCCAGATTCGCCCTACTATCTGCAATCCCTTTTTATGCTGGCTCATACATATCTTTACATAGGCAAGAGGCTAGGGGACAAAAACTACTTTTGGTCAGCCATCAGCTATCTCAATCTCTACCTCGCTAAAGGGGGTGAGAAAGATTACAGGTTTTACAGCCTCAAAGCCAACATCTACGAAAATCTCGGATTTTACGAGCGAGCCTTTGCACTGTATAAAATGGCACTGCAAAGAGCTAGCAAAAAGAGCGAGAAGCTCCCTATCGTCATGGGGTTGCTACGCACTGCCGTGGGCTTGCAAAGAATCGATCTGGCCACTCGCTATCTTTTGATACTGAGCATAGAGGATCTGAGTGAAAAGCAGAAAAAAGAGTTCGACTTTTTGCAAGGGATGTACTATTTTGCTAAAAAGGAGTATGGCAAGGCAATTGAGTTTTTTAAAAAGACCTATAAAGAGTTCGAAAGCTTTCTCATTGACAACCCCACCTACTACTACCTCGTGGCGGAAACCGCCTATCGCAACGGTGAGATTCAGTTTGCTCAGATGCTATTTCGGCGCATTCTCAATTATATCAAGAACAAAGAGGTGGTACAAAGAAGCATTCTGCGCCTGGGCGATATAAAGTTTTTGCAAAACGACTATAAAGCGAGTGCAAACTACTACATTCGTCTCATTAAAAATTTCCCAAAATCGAATCTCGCCACGGTCGCCAAACTCAAGCTCCTTTTTATTATCAAGCAAGATAGAAAAATGGAGTACTATATCAAAAAATACATGCCAGATGCTAAGTTTTTGCAAGATCCCCTTAGCTTCGTGATCAAGATCCTCGTGAAGTACCGCAACAGCTATATAGGGATTTTTGCGTTGGCAAATTTCGGGATGGAGAGCTTTGCTATTGGGAGCGAGAAGCTTTTCAAAAGGCTTAGCTGGGAGATATCGCTGGTCTCTCCTAAAAAACTCAAATATGAGCAGATAGAGTATTTTAGGCGGCTATGGAGCAAATATTTACAAGAGAGCAAAAATGCGAAATATGTTTGCATGCTCTACGAAGCAAATCCCGATTTTTTCTATACTATTTTCGATAGGTCAATGCTCTTTCGGATCGCCTCATATTTGCATGGATGCAAAAAAGAGCAGCTTCGCTTGCGCTTGCTGGCCAAAATCTACGAAGATTACCCTAGCCAAACGAGCCTAATGCGTTATGTACAGGCTCTGTATGAAAATAGAAAGCTAGAACTTGCGTTGCAGATTTTACAAAAGCACTCTTTCGATTCCTGCGAATTTTTGAAACTTTATGCTAAAGTCTGCTTTGTTGCGAATGCCAAGTGTGACGATGTGTATGAAAAGGTGGAGCAAAAATGCCCTAAAGAGGATCTTTATCGGGATGTTTTTGCCAATATTCTCTCTATGCGCCAAGAGAAAATTGCAACGAGCTTTTTAATCCAAAAAAAGGATGAGCTTGCAAAAGCCTATACAAAAGATGAGGTTATCAAGAAGTTTGTGCAGCTTTTTGCCAAGAAGTTGCTAGAGCATGAACGCTATGAGGATCTCATAAGGCTTCTAAGCCCGATCGCAGAGTATATTCAAAACGACTGCTTTTTGAATAGCATATTATCTCTTTCTTATGTTAGAATTGGTAAAATTGAATATGCTAAAGAGATGCTCCAAAAAGCTAAAAGCTGTGAAAATAGCTGGTACACATTGGCAAAGTACGCCATTGAAGATAGCATGCTGCAAGAGGCGATAAGGGACGAAGATGTGGGACAAAGTAGATAAACTCAGTAATATTGCCTCTTTCTACTTAGAAAGAACCAAGATCATCCAAGGAAACATCGCCAATGCCGACACACCGGGATACAAGCCAAAGGATCTGGTCTTTGAGGATGTGCTGCAAAAGACGATCGATTTGAAAAAAACCGATATCAAACATATCGATCC
>WGBC01000057.1 GCA_015494535.1 Nitratiruptor sp.
GTAGTTCCGTGCCTTCTAATCCTCCAACACCATCATTGAGTAGTAGTTCCAGTTCAAGCAGTAGTTCCGTACCTTCTAATCCTCCAACACCATCATTAGGTGGTTCAAGCAGTAGCTCTGCACCTACTCCTACTGAAGAAACCCCAGGGGCTTAATGTCTGAGCCCCTTTGGGGCAATCTCTCTCAAAGGTCATAAGTGATCCAGAAAATATTCAAACAGCCCAAGCTTGTAGTTTCTACAGATTCTACTTTGACATTACCACAAGTGAGTGATTTTCTTTTTGCCAAAGAATCGGCTTTTATTCCTCTAGGCTCTCATGAAATTATCGAAGCTCAAAAATGTTATCCCATCTTTTTTGCTAAAGATGAAGAAGGGGACATTGTTCCTTTTGCTGTTATGGGAATTACTCAAAATGAGAATCTTTTTATCAATGCAAAAGGTGAGATTGGATGTTATATTCCAGCAGTACTGAGAGTCTATCCATTTTCTATCACAAATTATCAGGGAAGCTTTTCTTTAGTGATTGATGAAGCGGCACAGCAAAAGTATCCCGGATCCAAAAAACTCTTTACTCCCAAAGGCAATCTTACTAAAGAGGGCCAAAAAATAGTGAAATTAGTCGAAGAGGTCTATGCTGATTTACAAAAAACAAAAAAAGCGTTGAAAATTCTGGATACTCTTAAACTTCTTAAGCCTATAGATGTCTCTATAGATGTAGGGAAAAGTCGATATGTTTTTGAACATTTTTTGGTCGCAGATCAAGAGAAAATGAAAAATTTGTCGGATAATAAAATAGCTAAGCTCTATCGTGATAGTATTTTGGATGTTGTGATCTTACATGTTGCGAGTCTAAGCAATCTTGAGCGTCTTGCGAGGATGGCTGCAGGTGAATAAGAACTTGTTGTTGCTTGGATTGATATTCGCTTCTTTGCTGATCGTTGGATTTCTTTTGATAGATGCTCCTACCTCTGTGCCAATATCCGTTACAAAAGATGGTACAGCTATTACAAAAAAAGAAGATGCTTTCCAAAGTTCGCTTGCAATATCGTATCAAAAATCACAAAAACTTGGCTCCAATATATCCCAAGAAAAGCAAAATTTTTTATCGAGCGTGCCTAAAAAAGAGATATCAAGCAACCTAGATGACTCAAGTGAGCGAAGTGAGAAGGTTTTGGCTTCTTCCCAAGCTATCCAAAATCCTTTGATTGCAAAAAACTATCCTAAACAGTCTTCATCTTCTAAAGCGCATGTGACAGCCAAGGAGGCAATGGATAAGGCATACGAGACATTCTATTCATCCCTGCTTCCTAAAAAACCAACTCCAAAAGATATAGAAAAGCTTAAAAACACGATGCCTCCCCCTCCTCCGATTCTACCTCTGCCTCGCTAACTTTCCTTTTATACATGAGGAGAGATCCTTGTTGCAAAAAAGTGTCTCGTTGTTATCAAGCTCTATTGTATAAAGACGCTCGAATCCTTTGGCTATTTTTACGCTTTTTGCATTGGGAAATCTCTTTTTTACAATTTTTAACGAAGGTAAGAAAACTACGTTTCTACAGGGTATGAGATCTTTTTCCATAGGTTTTGGGAAAAAGATCAACATAGGCGGTATCGTCTTACACTCTTTTGGCAAGGGAAGAGTCGCTGGATGTTGTGCCCAACCAAAAAGGGCAAAAAGAGTAAAAATGACAAACTTTTTCATCTCTCTCCTTTGAAGTAACACATAAATTACCAAAAAAAGGTTAATATTTCCTATAGATTTGGAGGTAGTTTATACACTTTTAATGATATTTGTTATAGAATAAATAAGAGTGCAATGTTTTGGCATTGGCGAAGCCATGTAAGTCCAAAAGAATTTGCAAATTCTTCCGTCGACACAACTCAAAGGAGAGAGAATGAATACGATGCTAAGAAAAAGAGCATTGTCCGCCGTAGCGGCAACGATGCTATGCGGCTCTATGGCGTTTGCTGGGGCTATTGATTATAACGGTTCGGTAGCTAGCCCTTGTCAGGTGGGAAGCTGTAAAGATACCAACACCACCATCGTCTTCAAAGGCGACCAAGACGTTAAGGTAGAAAATGTCTATGTTAAGTTGAATGATAACAATACAAATGCAGAGTATAATCTAACAGCTGGCAACAAGATCTTTATCGAACTGCCAGATGCAAGCGTTACTTTTGCTAAAGCGCCCTATGTAGTAGCAAACCAATATGCTTTTACCGTCAACGGCAGTGCGGCACACAAAAAAGAGACTACGATCGTCACTGATCCGGATACCGGTAAAGAGCGGGCGGAAGTTGCTATAGATAGAAATCTATCGAGCGGAACCGAGGTGGTTTTTGAAAATATCGAGCTCAATATCCCCTCTGATTATACAGGTGATCTGAATGTCACATTTGGCTCGGTACGAGCAAGCGATGGCATTCCAGACAAAAATACTACTGTACAACCACTTGTGGCTATTGTCAAATCCTCCTTTGCCAAAAATCCTATCGTAACGGTAGATGGCAGCGAGGCTACTGACGACAATACGCCTGTAGTGATGCCAAGAGTAGCGGGAGAGACACAAAGCCTATCTTCATCAGATGATAAATCTCTCATGCTGCTTTTTAAAGTAGATGCAAATGTAGCCAGTGGTAGTGCAATCGACCTAAAACTACCTTCTTGGGCGAAAATGGTAAGTTATCCAAGTGTTGGTGTATTGACCGATAAAAAAGATCTTATCAATGATTATAGTGATGGACTCATAAATGATGCGAATGCTACAGATGTAACTGCTTCTGTTGGTGGAGCCGACAATAACAATACTATTAGGATTACGCTCAATGGTGATACAAAAGAGGTGACAGAGCTGAATATGACGCTCAAGCTCTCTGATATCAATATCACTTCTACGCAGCCAGATGGTACGCTTCTTGATGTGACTATCGATGGCAATGCTACTCTTGTTGGGGCTCCATCTACATTTACTTTGGCTCAGCTCAAATCTAGAGGTTTGGTAATCGATGTAAACGAAAGTGCGGACAGAAATATCACACGAGGCGCGTTGCATGCAGCTCCTATGAATCCTATCACTGTCAAGACCAATTTTGCGCATGACTGGAACGATACGAACTTGACTATAGCGTTGCCAACGAATGCGAAATTTGGAGACTTGAACCTTAGCAATATTAACGTTTCTAATCCTACAACTTTGGCCAATGCATTGAATAATATCATCAAGCTGAACAATGGTGCTATCACTATTTCTGCAGATATGTTCAAAACGGTGGATCCCGATCTCAAGTTTATAGAACTCAATCTCTCTAAATTCGATGGCAACACATCTATTACAATCGAAGCCAACACTACCGTAGCGGATGTTTTTAATGGAAATAAACTGCCTGTAACACTGAAGCTGACAAACGCCAATGATACTATCGTCCTAAGAGATCTGCCTGCAGTGACGGCCAACGATGGCGCCAATGTGCTCGATGGTAGCGTGACGCTCGAGACAAATGAGACAGATAAACGAGTAGGTGCGGGAAGTACCAATATCTTGCGCCTTGATATCAACGAGTCTCGATACGGCTCTTTGCAGATGATTGATGATGCTCCTACGAGATATTTTGTGCGAAGCGTCTCTTGTGCCAAAATCAATGAGCCTGGGACTTCTACCTCGCTTCAAGGCACTACAAGAAATGGTTTGACTTTTACAAGTGGTGTTGGCATCGATGATAGTACCTATCGGTATACTCAAACAGATGAGAGTAAAGGACAAGCTGGTAATGGATATGTGGATCTTAACATTACCGTGCCAAGCAGTTGTCAGGTAGGTGATGAAGTCAAGGTCAAACTTGAGCGAGAAGATGGCACAAGCTACGGTGAAGTCAAACTTGCCACTATCGGTGTACCAGCCGAGATCAAAGCAGTAGAGCAAAATATCACTATCGCCAATGAAATACCTCCGCAAACACTTGGTACTATTAATATCAAAGAGGGCTTTGCCGGAGCCTTGACGCAAAATGGTGCCTTTACCATCATTGTGCCAGCCGGTATGCAAAACGCCAAAGCTGATGTAACTGGTGGTAGTGGTGTAACGATTGAGTCAAACAGCACCGGTTTGGATGGTCGAGCGATTATCGCAAAAGTGGGTACCAATGTAGATGCAAATATCACTATCCAGGCTGAAGTGGGCAATCTCTTGGGTGTGCAGTCTGTTGAGATCAAAGATGGAAATGCCTCTAGCAACTATTCTAATAAAGCAGGTGTACCAAACAAATCCGTACCTCTTACTTATGTAACGACAGACGGTACTATCCCAGCTCCAACACTCACAGCCGAGGGCAACACTACCGTTCAAGCTGGACAAGAGGCCAATATTACCCTCAATTGTCAAGGACATGGAGGAGATACTACTATCACGTTGGATAACACAAATGCTCCTCACATCTCTTTGATCAACGGCAATATCGTCCATGTAGCCGCGGACGCGACAGCGGGTGAAGAAGCAAGTGCCACTTGTACAGAGTCTTTCGCTGGTAAGACAAGCGATCCAAGCAATGCAGTAGTTGTCAAAGTCGTTCAGCCTCCATTGCAAGGATCTTTGACTATTGTACAAGGTAGATGGAACCTGATCACTACGCCAGTACCTGCTCCTATGCCAAAATCCAAGCTTGATAGCTATACAAGTTATCCACTTTTTGCATACGATAGTACACAAAATACATGGACTCATCCGACTACTTTGAATGTAGGAAAAGGATACTGGATCTTTGCCGATAAACAGGGTGGTACATTGACCTATACCTATAATGGGCAGCCAGTTGTAGCGGATAAATCTGCACAATGGAATCTCATCCAAAATAATATAGTAACCGGTGCTTGGAACCTTTTGGGTACCAGCTTCGATACCAATGTGAGTGAAATCGCTCAAACTCTTGGAGTACCTACCAGCTATGTATTTCCATATGATGCCACAGCCAATAACTGGTATCATGCAGGTTCTGTTGAAGCCGGTCAAGGTTTCTATGTTTATAAACCTTAATCGACATTTGGGGCTTTTGCCCCAAAACCTTAGTAAATGAAAAAGATCTTTCTTTTTTTTATTTCTCTGCCTCTTTTTGCATATGAGTACTACTCCAATGGTCATAAAATTGATCTTGAGCCTTTGCCATCTTTTACTAAATCCTTCTCTGTTCGCTATTTTATCACTCCAAAGGGCCAAAAACTTGGTGTGGGCAAAAGGGTGCTGTGCCGTTTCAAGAGTATCTCTTGCGAGCGTAAATTTACGCATAACAAAAAATACCGAAAGCTTCGCAGCGGCGATACGCTCCTTTTTGCGCGCAGTCCAAGAGAGGCTTTGGAGCTTGCCAATACCATTTATGAGAGCGGTTGTGTTTATTATTCGCATCCAGACTTTTTAATCGAGCCTAGCAAGCGCTCATTCGATCCACTCTTTGACCCCTTGCAATGGAACCTGCATAACTGGGGCCAGTATGGAGCTGAGCCGGATGTGGATATGGATGTGTATGAGGCGTGGCAGTATGCCAGTGGCAAGGGTGTGCGAGTAGCCGTGATCGACAATGGCTTCGATCTATCCCATCCAGATCTAAAAGGTACCTTTGTAGCCCAGACGGATTTGGTGGATAAGGATGCCAACGCTTCCTATGATAACCCCTATGAAATCCATGGGACAGCTTGTGCCGGGCTTATAGCGGCACGCAAAAATGGTATCGGTGTCCAAGGCATCGCTTATGAAAGCGATCTTTTGGGCATCAAGCTCATCGGCTCCTACGCAAGCGGCCAGGATCGGCCTCTCTATGTCTCTACCATCTTGGAGGCCTTCATGTTTGCCGATGAGATGGGAGCCCAGGTGATCAACTGCAGCTGGGGAACTTACGACGTGGCCGATGCCGTACGCTATATCATCCACAAGCTGGCCACCCAAGGGCGTGAGGGCAAAGGTATCCCTATCGTTTTTGCCAGTGGAAATGATGGCAGAGGCCAATGGTACTGGGCCGATGACGAGTCGGCCCTGCCCGATGTCTTGGCAATAGGTGCTGTCAATGATTATGGCGATATAGCATGGTATAGTAATTATGGTCCGGCTCTTGATTTTGTAGCTCCTAGCGGCGGAGGCAATCTTGCCATCACCACTACCGATATTTCAGGCCCTCTTGGTTATGCCGATGGAAGCTTTGGTCATCCAGACTACTGCTACGCTACCGATATCACCGGCTTCAACGGCACCTCCGCCGCCGCTCCACAAGTAAGCGGTGTGATCGCTTTGATGTTGCAAAGAAATCCAGATCTTACAAAAGATCAGATCGTGCAGATTTTGGCCAAGACTGCCAAAAAGATCGGAACTATTCCTTACGAGAATGGGCGTAACGACTATTTCGGCTATGGACTGGTGGATGCGGACGATGCGGTGAAGATGGCGATCGCTTTGCAGGTGGAGCGGCAGGTCAAAGACAAATCTTTTCCAA
>WGBC01000058.1 GCA_015494535.1 Nitratiruptor sp.
TAGATGGTGCCAAGTGTGTGCCTGCGGTGATGATGGATTTGTAGAGCTCGTCCACTTTTTTAGCTACTTCGGGTGTGGAGCCGGATGTTACCTTTTTGATATTGGGAAGTCTATGCTTTTTGTCTCCCGGGTTGATGCGCTCGGGACTATAACCACAGAAGAAATCTTCATTGAATTTTAATCCACTTTCACGCTCTAGTTCTGGTACACACACCTCTTCTGTACAACCTGGGAAGACGGTAGATTCATAGATTACGATATCCCCTTTTTTTAAAACTCTTCCAACTGTGCGACTAGCCATGATAAGAGGGGTGAGATCCGGATTTTTATGCTCATCGATGGGAGTGGGAACAGTGACGATGTAGATATTTGCATTTTTGATATCGTCGATGGAGGTGGTAAAGGAGAGGTTTTTGGCTTCTTGGAGCTCTTCAGTGCTCACTTCCAGTGTGCGATCGATACCTTGCCGTAGCTCTTCGATACGTGTGGCGTTGATATCGAAGCCGATCGTATCATACTTTTTACCAAACTCCACGGCTAGTGGGAGTCCCACATAGCCGAGTCCTATGATGGCCAGTCTCATACCCCTCCCTTCGGAAAGGCGGTAAGAAATATTTTATCCAGATCAAAGGGGCTAAGATGCTCGTTGAACCCTGCGATATGGGGCAACCACTCCAAAAAGAGGTAGCTGAGCTGCAGCATCGGCAAAAAAATAATTAGCATCGTTTTAAATCCGGAGGCTTTGTGCCATTTGCGTACCCATTCTATAGCGCTTGGCACCTCGTTGAGCAAAAGCATTGCCTCGAAACTTATGATAAATCCAAGGACCAGATATGTTAGAATGGAGGCATAGACAAAAAGGTAGAAGAAAAATTCCAAATTACTCATAAGCACACCGTTTTTATTCAAATTATACCATAGGAGAGTTATGCGCTATCTTATATTGATTTTGGCAATTGCTTTTGGAGCGTGTACCAAGCAGCCAACTCCTGAGCTACCCGTTGCGGTGATTTTCAAATTCCCCGCTTTCAAAGTGGCGGGGAGTGGATTTTTGCAAAAGGGGAGGCGGTTGGAGCTCTATAGTGCATCTAGGCCACTGCTTGATCTTCGTCTTGGCAAGCGGATCTGCTTGAATAGGCAATGCATAAGCTATAAGATGTTCAACAAAAAAATCCTCTCCTCTTCCTATCCTCCAACATTGATAAAAAATATCCTTGGATTTCAGCCGATATTTGGTGGCCAAAATCGCAGGACGATTGCTGGAGGGTTTGAGCAGCGTTTTGATAATTTGGGTATAATCTATAAAGTTTATAAGAAAACTTTGCTCTTTAAAGACACCAAACATCATATATTTATCAAGATAAAGGAGATCGATGGCTAAATTTGTGGGAGCACATGTAAGTGCGGCCGGAGGAGTGCACAATGCTCCAAAAAATGCTAAAAATATCAATGCCAAAGCGTTCGCTCTTTTTACAAAAAATCAGCGCCAATGGAAAGCGAAGCCTCTAGCGACCGAACATATCGAAAAGTTCAACGAAGAGCTGGAAAAAGCCAGAATCGAAAAGAAGCATATCTTGCCGCATGATAGCTATCTGATCAATCTGGGCCATCCTGAAGAGGCCAAACGCCAAAAGAGCCTGGACGCTTTTTTGGATGAGGTGGAGCGCTGCGAGCTTTTGGGGCTTGACAAGCTCAATTTTCATCCTGGAAGTCATCTCAAAAAGATCAGCGAAGAGGAGTGTTTGGAACTTATCGCCGAATCCATGAACGAAGCATTGCGCCAAAGCGACAACGTGACGCTCGTGATCGAAAATACGGCGGGACAAGGGAGTAATCTGGGCTATAAATTCGAACATCTGCGCTACTTGATCGATCGCTCCATCGATAAATCTCGTGTAGGAGTATGTCTGGATACAGCGCACATGTTTGCGGCAGGCTATGATATTCGCACACCTGAAGCGTATGAGAAGACGATGAAAGAGTTCGATGAGATCGTAGGGTTTGAGTATCTTCGAGGTATGCATATCAACGACTCCAAAGCAGCCTTTGCTTCTAGAGTGGATAGACATCACTCTTTGGGCGAGGGGCATATTGGATTGGAGGCCTTCAAGCTCATTATGAACGATGAGCGTATCGACGACATTCCACTTATTTTGGAGACGATCGACGATTCCATTTGGGCTCAAGAGATCGAGCTACTATACTCTTTTGTGGAGGAGTGATGGAGTTTTTGCAAGAGTTTTTGAAAGCCAAAGATGTGACCAAAACCAAAATTTTTTCCTACCTCAAATGTGCAGAGCCAGAAGCTAGGATTTTGCAGCTTTTGACGAGACGCTTTGTAGAAGGTGAGGATGAGGGCAATGTCTTTGATATA
>WGBC01000059.1 GCA_015494535.1 Nitratiruptor sp.
ATAGCGCCCAAAAAGCACCATCGCTTGGTGGATGGCATGTAAATCACTTTTGAAAGCTTCGACTAGATCCTCTTCTGTCTTTTCAGGTGTAGAAGCATCGCTAAGACCAAGTCTGTGAGCTACGCGAAAGACGTGGGTGTCCACTGCCATGAGATCTTTTTTGAAATACTCTATCATCACCACATGGGCCGTTTTCCTTCCAACACCCGGTAGCTTGACTAGCTCGTTTTCATCTTCTGGAATCTTACCATCATATTTTTCCACCACCATCTTTGCCATTGCTACAAGGTTTTTGGCCTTGTTGTTGAAAAAGGAGCAGGTTTTGATAAGCTCTTTGACCTCTTCCACATCCGCCTTTGCGAGTTCATCAATCGTTGGATATTTTTCAAAAAGCGCTGGGGTAATCATATTGACCCGTTTATCCGTACACTGAGCAGAGAGCATTACGGCCACAAGCAATTCGTAAAGATTTTTGTATTGCAATTCCGTTTTTGCGTTAGGGTAGTGTTTGAGAAATCTTTTTTTGATCTCTTCTATGCTTTTTTCGTCACGCAATACCATCATGAGCCCTTTGTGCTTTTTGCTATAATTTTACCCAAATTCAATGTAGGAGCTTTTATGGCTGGTCACAATAAATGGTCGAAAGTCAAACATATCAAAGCCAAAGAAGATGCCAAAAAGGGCAAAGTCTTTACAAAAGCCGTACGCGATATCATGACCGCTGTCAGAGATGGCGGCCCGAACCCAGATACGAATGCGGCTTTGCGCCTTGCTATCGAGAGGGCAAAAGCAGTCTCCATGCCACAAGACAACATCAAAAGAGCCATTGACAAAGCAAGCGGCAATCTCCCAGGCGTCAAATATGAAGAGATCACTTACGAAGGATATGGCCCAGGTGGCGTGGCTCTCATGGTGGAGTGCCTCACAGACAACAAAAACCGCACCGTAGCAGCCGTGCGCCATGCCTTTAGCAAAGCGGGAGGAAGCCTTGGCACCAGTGGTAGTGTGTCGTGGATGTTTGAGAAAAAAGGCGTTATTACGGTTGAAAGAGACGAGAAAGAGGATGAAATTATGGAAGCGGCTTTGGAAGCTGGAGCGAACGATATCCTCGAATTCGATGAAGTTTTGGTGATCGAGACCGATCCTAACGACTTCAACACCGTCTTGGAAGCGGTAGAGAAAGCTGGAGCCACCATACTTGAAAGTAGCGTAGGGCTCGTGGCATCCAATGAGATCGACGTGGATGACGAGACGGCACAAAAGGTAGAAAGGCTTATCGAAGTATTGGAAGAAAATGACGACGTACAAAACGTTTACCATAATATGAAATAATTACGACATTCCAACAGATTACAAAAAGGATAACAATGAGAAAAATCGTAGTAAGCGGATTAGTGGCTTTAAGCCTCGTTACTAGCAGTGCAGTCGCTGCAAAAGTTTTGGCAGAAGTAAATGGAAAGAAAATTACCACAGAAGATGCAGCACCAATGCTTGCTCAAAGTGGAATGAAATTCGAACAACTTCCCCCACAAATCAAGCAAAAAGTAGTCGATCAACTCATCGAAAGAGAGCTACTCAAAGAAAAAGCGATAAAAAGCGGCGTAGAAAAGAGCAAAGAGTACCAAGAAGCCCTCAAAAAGCTCAAAGCGGACTTGGCGCTTGAAATCTGGATGCGCAAGCAGTACAACAGCATCAACGTCAGCGACAAAGAGGCAAAAGATTTCTACAAAAAAAATATCGACAAATTCAAACAACCCGAAATGGTACACGCTCGCCACATCTTGGTAAAGAGCGAAAAAGAGGCGAAAGATATTATTGCCACGCTCAAAAAGACTCCAAAAAATAAACTCAAAGAGAAATTCATCGAATTAGCCAAAAACAAATCAACAGGCCCTAGTGGTAAAAGAGGCGGGGATCTTGGTTTTTTCACAAAAGGACAGATGGTTAAGCCTTTCAGCGAAGCAGCATTCTCTTTGAAGCCGGGTGAATTTACCAAGACGCCTGTCAAAACGCAATTTGGCTACCATATTATCTATGTAGAGGAGAAAAAGCCTGCAAAAACTGTAGCTTTTGATAAAGTCAAAGATAAAATCAAATCGCAACTCAAAATGCAAAAATTCCAAGAAAAGATAAAAACCGTAGCCGAAAAACTCAAAAAAAGTGCAAAAATCAAGAAAAACATATAAGGAGCTCCCATGGGAGTACGAGAGTTTTTGAAACCTGGCGTGGTCTGGGGCGAGGATCTGCTGCGACTCTACGAATACGCCAAAGAGCACGCCTTCGCCCTGCCAGCTATTAACGTAGTTGGCACCAACTCTATCAATGCGGTGATGGAGGCGGCTAGAGATGCAAACTCACCCATCATCATTCAGCTAAGCAATGGTGGAGCGCACTTTTGGGCTGGCAAAGGGCTTGACAACGAGGGAGAAAAAGCAGCAATTCTTGGAGCAATTGCAGCAGCAAAACACGTGCATATCTTGGCAGAAGCCTATGGTATCAGCGTGGTGCTGCATACCGATCATGCAGCAAGAAAACTGCTTCCTTGGATTGATGGACTTTTAGCTGCTGGGGAAGAGTATTTCAAACTTCATGGAAAGCCGCTTTTTAGCTCCCATATGCTAGACTTAAGCGAAGAGCCACTGGAAGAGAATCTTGCTACTTGCGAAGAATATCTACGCCGCATGGCACCTCTTGGCATGCATCTTGAGATCGAACTTGGCGTAACTGGCGGCGAGGAGGATGGCGTGGATAATACGGGTATCGACAACGCCAAACTCTACACCCAGCCAAGCGAAGTAGCAGAAGCTTATAAAAGACTTAGTGCCATTAGCCCATTCTTTACAATTGCTGCAAGCTTTGGCAACGTGCATGGCGTCTACAAGCCAGGCAGCGTAAAACTTGAGCCAATCATCCTTAAAAATTCACAAGAGTACATCAAGCAAGAACTAGGCATTAAGAAAGATAAGCCTGTAAGCTTCGTTTTCCATGGTGGAAGCGGCAGTGAGCTAAGCAAAATCCATGAAGCAATAGACTACGGCGTGGTAAAGATGAATATCGACACCGATACCCAATGGGCATTTTGGGAGGGCGTCAAAGGGTATGTGGAAAAATACCACGACTACCTCCAAAGCCAGATCGGCAACCCTGAAGGTGAAGACAAACCGAACAAAAAATATTACGATCCAAGAAAATGGCTACGAGAGGGAGAGCTCTCTATGAAACAACGAGTCATCAAAGCTTATGAAGATCTAAGAAGTCTCAACGTCAACTAACATGCCACACTCCCCTATCTGCCCTGCCAGATGGCGGGGTAAGAGATTTTTTGTCAAAAGAGATGACCTTATCAATCCTCTTATAAATGGCAACAAAGCTAGAAAATTACAATTTCTTTATCCTTTGGTTAAAGCTCATAAACTCAAGCGTATTGTCTCTTATGGCTCAATGCAATCAAATGCAATGTATGCGCTGACTATTTTTGCAAAACTGCAAGGCTTAGAATTTCACTACTATGCTAGAATCAATGAAAGCCTCTTAGCCAATCCCAAAGGCAACCTCAAAGTGGCACTTTTTTTTGGAATGAAGCTTTTTGATATGAAAGAGGCTCCAAATTTTTTGCTCAAAACAAAAAACACGCTCTCTACCACAATCCAAAAAGGCGATACGCTCTACATTCCTGAGGGTATAAGATGCAAAGAGGCAGAAGATGGCATAGCGATGCTAGCTCTTGAAATAGAGCGATGGGCAAGGAAGCCAATAAATATTTTTTTGCCATCAGGCACAGGTACTACTGCATTGTATCTCAAAAAGCATCTGCGTTTTTGTCCTCTCATCAACGAAGTCTATACCGTGGCATGTGTCGCAGATAATAGCTATCTGCAAGAGCAGTTTTCTATGCTAGAGCCAAATACAACCCTCCATCCAAAAATATTGGAGCCCCCTCGGCGCTACAAATTTGCAAAACCTTATATTGAGCTTTACAAGCTTTGGCAAGAGGTGAAAAAAGAGAGCGGCATAATTTTCGATCTTATCTACGATCCTATAGGTTTTGCCACGATTTTGCACCATAACCTATTAAACTCCAATCTTCTCTATATCCATCAAGGAGGCTTGCTTGGTAATGAAACAATGATAGAAAGATACAAGAAAAAGTTTGCTACAATCTCATAATTAAGCCCAAAGGAGAGTAATGCTTATTCTCAATACCAAATCCTCCAATTTCCAAGAAGAGTTTGCCAAGATTTTAAACAGAAGCGAACTAGACATTGAGCAGGTCACACCGATAGTGAGCAACATCATAAATGAAATCAAAGCAAAAGGTGATGCTGCAGTTATCGAGCATATCGCGAAGTTCGATAGATGGAATCCAAAAAGCGGCGACGATCTTTTAGTAGATCCCTCTATAATGCAAAAAGCCTATGAGAACTTAGACGAAAAGCTCAAAGCCGCTCTGCATTTAGCCTATGATCGCATCAAAGCCTACCACGAAAAGCAGATGCCAAAAAGCTGGATCGATTTCGAAAAGGATGGCACGATTCTTGGCCAAAAAGTCACCCCTGTGGCAAGAGCCGGTCTCTATATACCTGGCGGCAAAGCGGCATATCCCAGCACACTTTTGATGAACGCGATTCCAGCTCAAGTGGCGGGCGTGGAAGAAATCGTGGTCACCACCCCAACGCCTGATAATGAAATCAATGAGCTTTTACTTGCAGCCTGCCATCTGTGCGGGATCGAGAAGGTCTATAAAGTTGGGGGTGCGAGCGCCATTGCCGCTTTGGCATTTGGAACCGAGACTATCCCAAAAGTGGACGTCATCACGGGACCAGGTAACATCTTCGTAGCCACTGCTAAAAAGCTAGTATATGGCGAAGTCAATATCGATATGATCGCAGGTCCTAGTGAGATTGGCATTATTGCCGATGAGAGTGCAAATCCTAGATACGTAGCCATAGATCTTCTTAGCCAAGCGGAGCATGACGAGATGGCTAGCTCCATCCTCATTACCACCAGCAAAGAGCTCGCACAAAACGTGGACAAAGAAGTAGAAGCGTTTTTGCAGCAACTCAAAAGAAAAGAGATCGCACAAAAATCTATTCAAGAGCGAGGCGCTATTATTGTAACTGAATGCATGAGTGAAGCAATTGATCTCATGAACGAGATTGCGCCTGAACATTTGGAAATCATGACAAAAAACCCCTTTGAGCTTCTGCCAAAGATCAAAAATGCCGGAGCTATTTTCTTAGGTGAACATACGCCAGAGCCAATAGGCGACTACATCGCAGGTCCCAACCATACACTGCCTACCGGCGGAACTGCGAAGTTCTATTCACCTCTTAGCGTAGAGCACTTTTTGAAAAAGAGTTCCGTTATTAGTTTTTCTTGCCAAGCGATGAGAAATATCGGCGAGGCTGCCGCCATTTTGGCACATACGGAAGGGCTGGAAGCACACGCCAAATCGATCGAAGAGAGATTGAAAAAATAGGTGTAACCATTTTGAATCAAAACTATTTAGAATAAACAATAAAATTCTATCCAACGCAAAAAGGAGCGGCTTTGGAGCTAAAACATATTCCAGAGGTCAAGAGGGTTAGGAAGTTCGATATAAAAGATGCTGGGCGCATCATTATCGCTCTTGTGTTCATCATAGGCGTCATGTGGTATGCTTCAGTCTATGCCAGCGGAATAGAGCATAGGACACTGCTTATCATCGCTGCTATCTTTGGTGGCTATATGGCTATGAATATCGGCGCAAATGACGTCGCTAACAACGTTGGACCTGCAGTGGGTAGTGGCGCGCTAACGCTTACGGGTGCAATTATCATAGCAGCCATCTTTGAAGCTGCAGGAGCTCTTATAGCAGGAGCGGATGTTGTGGGCACCATTAGAAAAGGCATTATAGATCCATCCATGATAGCAAATACCCAGGTCTTTATCTGGATAATGCTAGCTGCTCTACTTGCAGGTGCCATCTGGCTCAATCTCGCCACCGCAATGGGAGCACCGGTCTCTACCACCCATTCTATTGTCGGTGGCGTTATGGGTGGAGGCATAGCAGCTGCTGGCTTTTCGATGGTCAATTGGGGCACAATGGGCAAAATCGCTGCCTCTTGGATTATCTCGCCGCTTCTTGGAGGTTTGATTGCCGCTGGCTTTTTATATGTTATTAAGAAAAACGTGATTTTTCAAAAAAACAAGATTGAAGCAGCCAAAAAATGGGTTCCGCTCTACATTGCTATCATGAGTTGGGCATTTGCAAGCTACCTCATTGTCAAAGGGCTTAAGCACATCGCCAAAGTCCCTCTGCCACTAGCAATCGTTATTGGCTTTTTCATCGCTCTTGGAATCTATCTCTTCGTCAAGCCAATCATCGTCAAAAAAGCTGATACATTGCCAAATGAGAGAGAATCAATTAACCAGCTTTTCACTATTCCTCTCATCTTCAGTGCAGCGCTGCTAAGCTTTGCCCATGGCGCAAACGATGTAGCGAACGCCGTAGGGCCGCTTGCAGGGATTAACGATGCGATTATGAGTGGAGAATTTGGCAAAAAGGCTGCCATTCCTCTATGGGTCATGATGGTGGGTGCACTTGGCATCTCTTTGGGGCTTGCTCTTTATGGTCCAAAACTTATCAAAAAGGTAGGAAGCGAAATTACCGAGCTCGATCAAATACGCGCCTTTTGCATCGCTTTGGCTGCTGCCATCACCGTTATCGTAGCTTCTGCCTTGGGTCTTCCTGTAAGCTCTACCCACATCGCCGTAGGTGGCGTCTTTGGCGTTGGGTTTTTAAGAGAATACCTCATGAAGCTCGAAGATAGAGAGAACAGAAGCCTTGAAGAGATTGAAAAAGAGTTTGAGCAAGCACATCTTGAAAAAGAGAAAGAGAAACTTGCAGAATATGAAAGAGCCTTGGAGGCTTTGGGCGATCCCAAAAAGGCCGACCCATTCCTCGTAAAAGCTCTTATTGAAAAGATCAACCAAGAAAAAAAGGTAATTGCACGCCTTGAACATGGTGAGATAAAACTTACGAAAATCGAGAAAAAGGCTATTAAAGCGCTTAAAAAGTATGAGCTTGTCCAAAGAAGCGCACTCAAAATGATCGTGGCCGCATGGATCATCACCGTACCGGCCGCTGCGGTGCTTGCTGCAATGTTTTACTTCATGATTAGAGGTATTTTGCTACCAGGATGAAAATATACGATTTCGAGGCAAAAATAGCCAATACCAATTTCTCCTCCCTTCCCAAGGAGGACCAAAAATTTTTAGAAAAAAAGGCTTATGAATTTCGTCTCTCCCACCAAGAGCTTCGAGAGCTTTGCGATATCGGTGTGGATTTGGCAATGTGGGGAGAGGGAAGCTTAGCCTCCATCTGGCCACCTAAAACTAGCAAAAAAGAGGCTTTAAAAAAGCTTCGCACACTCTATGAAAATCTCAAACTCCAACCCAAAAGCTACGAAAATTTCCAGATCGACAAAGACAAAACGCATAAAATCCGCTTCATGGAAACCGATAAAAAGCTTGGCTTTGGCATGTGCCCCGTGGCTAGCCCAAAGACAAGATGCTGCAATCTCTGGACGCTGGACATGGTGGAGAGCTGCGGGTATGATTGTAGCTACTGCTCCATTCAGAGCTTCTACAATGAAGATACCATCACTTTCAATACCAACCTCACAGAGAAACTCTTAGCAATCAAGCTTGATCCCAATGAGATCTACCATATCGGCACGGGTCAGAGCAGCGATAGTCTCATGTGGGGCAACAGAGGCAGCGTTTTGGAGGCTCTCATCGCCTTTGCCAAGAAAAACCCCAACGTAATTTTGGAACTCAAAACCAAAAGCGACAACGTCAGCTATCTTTTGCAAAACGACTACCCTCCCAACATCATCACCACCTGGAGCCTCAATCCCCAAACAATCGTGCAAAGCGAAGAGCGTCTTAGTGCTTCATTGCAAGAGAGGCTCGATGCAGCCAAAAAGATACATGACAAAAACAGGCTCGTGGGGTTTCATTTTCATCCCATGATCTACTATAAAAATTGGCAAAAGGAGTATGGAGAGATTTTTGCATATCTGCTGGAGCATTTCGATCCCAATCGCGTGGCGATGGTATCATTAGGCACCCTTACGTTTATCAAGCCAGTGATTAAAAAGCTGCGCCAGCGCGCCATGAAGAGCAAAATTTTGCAGATGCCCCTCGTAGATGCCGCGGGCAAACTCTCCTACCCGCTAACTATCAAAGAAGAGCTTTTCAGTTTTGCCTATCAATCACTCAAACCTTGGCACGGCAAAGTCTACTTTTATATGTGTATGGAGGATCATATACTATGGAAAAAGGTATTCGGGTACGAATACCCTACAAACGAGAGCTTTGAGCTCGATATGAAATATAGCTACCTAGCAAAAATTAGAAATCTTTGATGGCGATTGGCTCGATATCGAGACGGTTGTTGATGAGTCTTTCCGTATAGAAGCTGCCAAACGGCACGAGTGAAAGCACAAAATAGAGTATCGCTTCCCTGCTGCTAATAAACGAACGCTTACAAATCTTATAGAGCTGATAGCAAAAAATCACAAACAAAAAACCATGAATCGATCCCATAATTTTGGTAGCCACCGCAACATCCGCAAAATATTTCAAAGGCATCGCGACAAAAATCAACAAAATAAAAGAAATTCCCTCGATCTTGTTAATAAGTAGGAACTTTTTTAATTCAGACATATTTTCTCCTATTTTTTGCGCAAGTTTAGCTTAAAGAGTTTAAAGCTAAAATAAGATATTGATTTAGATAACGAACGAAAGAAAAGTACACGAATGCATTGGCAGGAAATACTTGAAACCATCGCAAACGACAACGTACATGGCGCCTCATATTTGACCCAACAAGCAATCCAAGCGCTTCGTTTGACCAAATCCAAAGAGGAGCTTATTCAAGCGGCCAACAAACTGCAACAAATCCAGTCCTGCATGGCATCTTTGTACAATTTGGGCGCTTTCGTATTGCACCGTAGCGATAGCATCGATCAAGCAATGCTTGATGCGTGGCTGCGAGATTTCAAGAAACAAAACGAAGAAGCTAGCCAAAAAGCAGCCAAGCTAATCAAAAACAAAATTATCCTCACCCACTCTTTTAGTTCGCTGGTTTTTAAAGCTATCAAACTCGCACCTCCAAAAAAAATCATCTGCACAGAATCCCGCCCGCATAATGAAGGTATCATGCTAGCAAAAAAGCTCCAACAAGATGGCTTTTTCGTTGAGCTTGTCAGCGACGCGGCAGCAGCCGTGATGGTGAAAGAAATCGACATGGTTCTCTTTGGTGCAGATGGAGTAGCGGAGTTTGGCCTCGTGCACAAAGTCGGTAGCTTTGCCATCGCACTTGCCGCCAATTACTATCAAAAAGAGGTCATCGCCATAGCCCCAAAATCCAAATGGTGGCCAAAGGGATACATGCCACCTAAAGAGCAGCCAAGAGATCCCAATGAGCTAGGATGTGCATGCGCAAAAAACTTCTACTTCGATGTTACGCCTCTAAGTCTCATTACGACTATCATAAATTAATTCAAAAATAATTTCTTTTTTATTCAGTTTTATTTATTGATAAACGCCTCTTTCAGATCTTTTTTTCAAAGTATGCTTTTTTGATACAAAAATCAAAAAAATTTATAGCGGATAAGAGGATTTTTAGTCTCGATTAAGCTTATAGTGTTAGACTATAAATAGCTAGCAATAGCGCTTTTTTGGTATTTATCTTGGCTTATAAATATCAAAAGCCAAGCTTATAAACTACAAAGGAGAAGGTATGAAGTTGGGCTTTTTGGTCGACCTCGACCTATGCATGGGTTGTAAAGGGTGTGAGGTAGCCTGTAAGGTAGAAAACAAGGTGCCTCTTCACAGCTGGCGGCTTCGAGTCAAATATGTGGACGTAGGTGTCTATCCTGAGACAAAAAGGACATATACACCGCTTCGCTGCAACCACTGTGAAGACGCTCCATGTGAGAGAATCTGTCCAGTCAGTGCACTGCACTATCTTGAAAATGGAATCGTCAATATAGACAAAGAGCGCTGTATCGGATGCGCTGGATGTATGATGGCCTGTCCTTATGGTGCAATCTATATGGACCCAGAAACCAACACAGCAGATAAGTGTACCTACTGTGCTCATAGAATCGCAAGCGAGATGATGCCAGCATGCGTGGTAGCGTGTCCGGTAGAGGCTAATATTTTTGGCGATTTGGATGATCCTACCAGCCACATCTCACGCTACATTATGGAACATCAGAAAAAGGGTGGCGTACAGGTAAGGAAACCGGAGAAAAACACTCATCCAAAACACTTCTATGTTGGCGGGGGTCAAGTACAACTCAATCCACTCGCAGCAAAACGCGAGGAGGGATTCAATCTATTCAATAACATCACTCACCTAGACCATATAGGAGGTCACTAATGGTTGAACATACAGTAGCAGCAACAAACGCAATCGTTACTCTTGACGTGCCTATTCCAGAAGTTATCTGGGGTTGGATGATTACACTCAATATGTGGGCGAAAAGTATAGGAACTGGCGTAGTGTTCGTAGGGGCATACCTTCTAGCTCGCTACAGTGATCGCGTAGGAGATCAGGTCAAATTGTGGATGCCTATCGTATCGTTTATTTTCCTCAATATTTTCTTGCTCTTTACGCTTTTGGATTTGCATCAGCCGTTTAGAATGTGGCATATCTTCTTCTATCCACATTTCACGAGCGCTATTACCGTTGGGGCTTGGATGGCTACGGTATTTACAGGTATTATTTTCGTCATGGCGGTCATTGCAGTTAAAAAATATATCCTCAAACAAGAGTGCAAAATAGAATCGCTTTACAATCCACTGCTCAAAGCTGCGGTAGTTTTGGCTGTACCTGTGACTATGTATACAGCTACCATCATGGGCGAAGCGACAGCGAGAGAACTTTGGCAAACGCCGACTGAGCTTGTGCAAATGATGCTTGCAGCTCTGCTTACAGGTAGTGCAGTTTTCTTAATCATTGGTGGCAAATGGAGCTATGAAATCAAAAGAGACTTGGCGATAATTTTAGGCGTAAGCGCATTTTTGAGCTTCACCATCTACATGGGCGAGTACTACTTTGGCCACATGAAAGCTGAAGAGGTAGCGGCAATATTGCAATATGTCAAAGAACATGGCGCATACCATGTGATGTTCTGGGCAGGGCAGTGGATAGCGTTCATTATCCCTATGATTCTCGTATATTTCAGCTTGAAGTCTCGAAGCGCATCTATGCTCTATCTAGCAAGCGTTTCAGCGATAGTGGGTCTTTATATCACTAAACATGTTTGGCTAATTATCCCACAACTACTACCACTCAGTTAAGGAGTAAAGAATGAGTTTTTTAGAAAGTAGAAGAAATTTTCTCAAAGGCGCTGCTGCGACGGCTGTAGCCGGCATTGCGGTGAGCAAAGGAGTATTTGAAACTATTGCGGAAGCCAACGCACAAGAGTTTGGCAAATTCACTGATACTCCAAAATCGATCTCTTTCTACCCTCCTCTTGAAGAGTGGGACGATTTTAAAGAGCTTGATGGAGATGATTGGAAAAGAGGCGGAATTGATCGAAAAGGGGTGCAAAGCGAAGACAATCCAGATGGTATCTATGTAAACGATTTCGTCATCGTCCCTACAGTGTGCAGCAACTGTGAAGCGGGATGTGGTCTGACTGCATGGGTTGATAAAAAGAGCCTCACGGTCAAGAAATATATGGGTAATCC
>WGBC01000060.1 GCA_015494535.1 Nitratiruptor sp.
CAAGCTCGATGTAACTTCCTTCAGTGGAGATCTCTATCTTTGGACTATCCTCATCAGGATAGGCATACTGGATTGGTACATCGAGGTGATAGTTGAAATCTCGTGTATCCGGGATACTACATCTTTTGGTAGCAAAATCGCATTCCATTTTATGCACATTCAAAGGAATAGTATAGCCTTTTGGAAAATCGATGCGAAGGATTACATCATCACTGCCGTTGCGAAGAGGACTTCCTTTTTTCAAAGAGACGCGAAGAGGCTCTTTATTCATATAATCATACGTTCCTACCAAAAGATGCTGATTGATACCTCTTTGCAAAGCCCTTGCAATATCTGTGGTTCTCAATTTAAACGAGATAGATTGATACACCTCCTCAATAGATCTGGCATGGCGTGTCGTGACAATGGTAGAGCCATTTTGCAGAGTGATACTATCAATAATTCCTACAAACTCCCCATCTATAAAGAGCGGTTTGCCAATATTTTCATTGCTAATAGGCACGAAAAGCTCATAAGTCGTATCATCAATTTTCCTAGCCTCATTGCCATAGGTTTCTACGCTTTTCTCTACTGCCTCTGCACTCGATTCATTCACATCTGCATCTACTTTGATTGTAGCTCCTGGAAGCTCTTTTGCTAGCTTTGATTCATTCAAATCTTTAGGAAAAAGCGTATCAACGCTAAATCCTTGCTGACATTTATCGTTTACACAAAAGAAATCGACATACAACCTATCATCATCACCCAAAGATACATTAAAATCGACATCAGGCAAAGGATCAGGTCTTCCATCATTATCGATATCTAAATAGACAAAATCCCCATTTGGCGTCGATCCCATAAGCTTATAGACTGAGCCATCCAACATTATATAGAGCCAAGAAAAAATCTTTTGGGAATCACCTGGATATTTGATATATACGAATACTCCAGAAAAATCTTCATAATCTAAATCATCAGGAAAATAGTCCAAAGGCAGCCATCCAAAAGCGTTGTTTGGTGCTGGTGGCACACCAAGGAGTTGATATGCATTTCCATCATCATCAGAGAGATAGATCCAATCACTCCGTTCGATTTTGTCATCTTTATTGAAATCGTACATATAAAATATTCCATTGACCACAAAACGCTGTTTTTGCACCAGAAATTTTTCAAGATCTTGCACATACCCACCGAATGCAAAGGAGAGATAAAAAATTGAAAGTATTGCAATTATGCGTTTCATAGGAGATCCTTTGTAGTTCACTTATTCCAATGATAGATCAAAAAACTTTAAATAATTTTTAAATTATGAAAGGTTTGCAGTATAATTAGCAATAGCGTGGCGCTATCGGGGATAATGCCCGAAGCTATTTTTGAAGATGTTTTTGCACTGAAGCGATCTTTTGTTTGAGGCGGTTCTTTTTGCCAGGACGTATGTCGAACTTGATCACACTATAGACGCGCCCCACTCCCATATCTTCCAAAACTTTGTACATTTTAGGCACCAGTGAGCAAAGCTCCTCCACACTCTCAGCCTCCACGATCGTAGCCATTGGTGTCAACTGATAGGCAAATCCATTTCCCTCAATGACTTTCAAAACTTCTGCAACATATTTGCTCTTGCTCTCACCCACATCCGTAGGAAACATGGCTATCTCCATCAAAACCGACATATTCCCTCCTTTTTGCACAATTATACCAACCCAACTACCTAAAAGGGATCGTTTCCTTGATGGCTAAAGTAAATCTTTTGCTATGACTAGCTATAATTGCACAAAAATTCAATGAGTTTGGTATGGCAAAACCGATTATTAAGTGGGTTGGCGGCAAAAGGCAGCTTCTAGAGGAGTTGCTTGAGAATCTTCCCAAAAAATACAATAGATATTTCGAACCCTTCATCGGCGGCGGGGCGCTTTTTTTCGAAATCGAGCCAAAGGGCGGCGTCATCAATGATTTCAACGAAGAGCTTATCAACGTCTACCAAATGGTCAAAAACCATCCATACGAGCTCATTGAAGATCTCAAAAAACACAAGGACAAACGCGACTATTACTACCAAATCCGTGCCCTCAATCGAAGCCCTGAATTTCACAAACTCTCCAATATCCAAAAAGCAAGCCGCTTCATCTATCTCACCAAAACTGCCTACAATGGGCTTTATAGAGTCAACAAAAAGGGGCAGTTCAACGTCCCTTTTGGCAGATACAAAAATCCATGCATCATGGATGAAGAGGCGATTTTGCAAGCGAGTAAACTTTTGCAAAAAACCACAATCCTTTGCGGCGATTTTGAAAATATCAAAGAGTTGGTGAAACCTGGCGATTTTGTCTATCTCGATCCGCCTTACGTGCCTCTGAGCACAACTTCTAGCTTCACAGCCTATACCCATCAAGGATTCGACGAGAAGATGCAACAACGCCTCAAGCGTTTTTGCGACTATCTTGATAGCATCGGCGCTTACTTCATGCTCTCCAACTCCTATACCAATTTTGTCGAGGAATTGTATAGTGGATATAATATTTTAAAAGTCCAAGCTAACCGCACCCTCAACTGCAAAGTAGATAAAAGAGGAAAAGTTAATGAGATTTTAGTAACAAATTTTAAAAAGACCAACTATGAGACTAGACAGCCTTACACCCTTTTATGTGATGCAGCTACTCAAAGAGGCGCAAAACTACTCTAATGTTATCCATCTAGAGATCGGGCAGCCAGATCTACCTCCATCAGCCAAAGTTACTGAAGCTTTGCAAAAAGCCATCCAAGATCAGCGCTTTAGCTATACCCAAACTGAGGGGCTTTATGAGCTAAGAGCTCTTATAGCTAAGCACTATAAACTGCGCTACAATCTTCCAATCGATCCTGATCATATTCTGCTTACTCCTGGCAGCAGCGGTGCTTTTTTGTTAGCTTACGCTCTAACATTAGATATTTCCCAAAGGCTAGCGATTGCAGATCCGGGCTACCCCTCATACAAAAACTTTGCTGCGATGCTTGGGATTAAACCGAGATTTATCGAGGTTAGCCCATCGAGCAACTACTGTATAACTCCCGATCAACTGCAAAATACCCATGCTTTGCAAATCTCCAATCCAGCAAACCCAACAGGCACAATCTATAGCAAAGAGCTCTTGCAAGCCTTAGCACAAAAATGCGATAAGGAGGGCATCTGGCTTATTAGCGATGAGCTCTATCACGGACTTACATATGAAGAGCAGCCAGCTTGTGCCAAAGAGTTTAGCCACAGAGCTATTATAATTTC
>WGBC01000061.1 GCA_015494535.1 Nitratiruptor sp.
AAAAAACCAACACCACATCGATACTCTCTAACCCTATCTGCCATCCAAGGCTTGCTCCATACATCTTGATAAAGACCGGATCGCTCCACCCATCATCCATCTTGATAAAGAGCAATCCCTTGCCATAGCGAGCCCCCGCGATGAAACCGCCTCGAATCATATTAGGAACGATGGCGATAGCTTGCGCCTTGCCAAGAAGCCTTGGCGGTATCTGCTCTTCAGGAATCGCCATGAAACTATCAAGCGTCTTGGAAGCTTTGATAATGAGAGCATCTAATTCACTTGCAAAGATTGAAAAACTTAATGCAACTATTAAAAAAATTTTTCTCATTTTTTCCCTTTTTGCTATAATTATTATAGCAAACTTAAATTTATACGAGGTGAACGATAAAAAAAGCGTTTATTCAAGTTTACAGCCACTTTGGCAGATCGCAAATCGAAGAAGCAATCAATTTCTACGCACTCTTTGGCGGCTTCGAAAAGTTTATAGATTTCAATAAAAGCATCGAAGAAAACATCCTTCATCTCCTCAAAAACTTTGACGAAATCAACGAAATGCTGAGCATACAAGATCCCTATTTTCTCTCAACTTTGGCAACAGGCGATAGAAAGATAGAGAGTGCCATACGAAAGAGCTTCGTCCAAGAAAGGAGCGGATATAAAAGCTTGGAAGCGCTTTTGGATAAAAACCTTATCCAAACAGAGCTATCCCGCGAAAAACCTATCCAAAAGCATCCCAAGCAAAAACTCAAAAGAGAGCTTCGCAGATACCGCATCCAAAACAAAGTGCGCTTTAATAAACCTTTTCTTCGTTTTTGGTATCGCTACATCTACCCGCATAGCGAAGAGATCCAGGCAAAAGATTTTGCAAATATCATCGACTTTATCATGCACGATCTCGAAAATTTCGTCAGCCTTACTTTCGAGGATCTCTGCAATGAACTGCTCAAAGAGCGCTTTCCTGAAGCTATCACTTCTGGGAGTTATTGGGATAGGAAGGTGGAGATCGATATTTTGCTGGAACTCCCACAAGATCGTGTGATTGTAGGGGAATGCAAATGGAAAAATAGCAAAATCTGCAAAAAAACCCTCACTTCACTCCAAAAAAAAGCAAAAATCGCGGGCTTCAACCCCAAATACTATGCCCTCTTTTCAAAAAGCAGCTTCTCCAACGAACTGCTCAAAAGCAAAGATCCAAGCCTGCTGCTTTTCGATCTAGAGGATTTCAAAGAGTGGAGCCAGGAGGATACGTATAGAAAAAAAGAAAAAAAACCCTACTCATATGAGTTTTAAAAGATCTATGCAAACAAGTTCTCTTTCCACGCGGTTGTCCACGATGAGTACCTCGAAGCTTACGCCTTTCGACCCATCGGGCCAAAGCGTGTCAGTCAAACTGTTTGCATAGATGTCTCACTCTAAACAGTGCACACTTAAGCCACTTGCACCCCAAGACTTGCTACTTCTTTGGCAAAATCACTATTAACAAGCACTTGCGATTCGATCTCCACCTCTTGCAACTTGGATACGATTATCAGTTTCAATGGCTTTTTGCCGGGATGGCGCATTGCCAAATGGTAGAGTTCTTCAAGTTTCGCTAGTTCAAAGGAGAGATCGAGCTTAATCACAAGAGGCTCTTCAAATTTTTCCTCTATTTTTGTTTGGATATGCTCTTTTTTAGCCTCTTCCAGGCTCATAATTTTATCGCATCTGATGCGGGTGAAGTTGTCATTTTTAGTGAGATAGACTTTGAAAGCTACTGGCTTTTCAAGATCCATTCTCTCTAGCTCTTCAAGCTTGTCGCTAAAGAGCATCATCTCGATACTGCCATGCAAGTCCATGATGGTGACAATGCCAAATTTGTTGCCTTTGTTGCTAATTTTTGTCTTTATCTCTTCCACTTTACCAACAAAGAGCGCCTCGCTAGAATCCGCAATATTGTCCAGATCGCTTGACAGCGTATAGTTTATCTGCTCTAGCTCCTCTCTAAAGCTATCGAGTGGATGGCCAGATACATAAAAACCAAGCGTCTCTTTCTCAAACTCCAAAATCTGCTTGAGATCGTACTCACCCATATCTTCCAGCGTGATTTTTATATCTGTAAGCTCTGCCATATCCCCAAAGAGGGAGTTTTCCGCCATCTTTTTGGCTCTCGTAATCTCGTGCGAAGTCTCGACGATTCTCTCAATATTAAGTAGCAGCGTACGCCTCGAATAGCCAAAGCTATCCATCGCTCCCGATTTGATAAGCGATTCTAAAACCTTTTTATTGACTTTGTTGGGATCGATGCGCTGCAAAAAGTCGTCAAGCGAATTAAAAGCCCCCTCACCTCTTGCCTCCAAAATGCTCAGTACCGCAGTTTTACCAACGCCTTTGATGGCACCAAGCCCAAAAAGGATTACATCCTCGCCATTGTCTTCGGTAGCGCTAAATTCGAGCATTGATCGATTCACGTCCGGCGGCAAAAGCTTGATGCCAAGGCGTTTGACCTCATCCACGTATTTGACGATCTTATCCGTGTTGTCCTGCTCGCTTGTAAGTAGTGCTGCCATGAACTCTTGGGGATAATAAGCTTTGAGATAGGCAGTCTGAAAGGTAATCATCGCGTAAGCTGCGGAGTGGGATTTGTTAAAGCCATAACCTGCAAATTTCTCAATTAGCTCAAACAAAATCTCGCTCTTTTTGGCGTCAAACCCCCGTTTGCTTGCGCGCTTAACGAATTCTCTTTTGTACTCCTCCATCAAATCGCGCTTCTTTTTCCCCATCGCACGGCGGATGATGTCCGCTTCGCCAAGGCTAAAGCCGCCAATCGTTTGCACTATCTGCATCACCTGCTCTTGATACACAATCATCCCGTAGGTGGGCTCAAGCACCTCTTTAAGTTCATCAAAACTTACTTCTTCGAATGGATAATAGACCTGTTTCCTGCCATGCTTTCGCTCGATAAAGTCATCCAGCATGCCCGATTCCATCGGTCCTGGGCGATAAAGCGCGAGTACCGCTATGAGATCCTCGAAGTTGGTAGGCTTTAGTCTGGCGTTGAGGCGCTGCATACCATCGGATTCAATCTGAAACAATCCCAACGTATGGCCGCTTTGGATAAGCTCGTACACCTTTTTGTCATTGAGATCGATCTCGTTCCAATCGATTCTTTTGCCATAGCGCTTTTGGATAAGCTTCAAGGCGTTATCGATGACGGTAAGGGTTTTGAGCCCCAAGAAGTCAAACTTGATCAAATCCACATCTTCCAAGAAGTTGAGCGAATATTGCGTTACAATCGTATCTTCGCCGCTTGGCTTATAAAGGGGCGTTTTGTGCCACAGCTCCTCGTTGCTTATCACCACACCGGCTGCGTGCATGCCCGCGTTTCGTTTGAGCCCCTCAAGTGCCAAAGCGAAGCGCCATACCCGCTCAAACTTGGGATCGCTCTCAATCAACTCTTTGATTTTTGGCTCTTGCTCGTAAGCCTCTTTGAGGGTAATGCCAAGTTTATCAGGAATCAGTTTTGCCATCCTATCGCCATCGTTGTAGCTAAGCCCAAGGACTCTCGCTACATCGCGAATGACGCCCTTTGCCAGCAATGTACCGAAAGTAATCACTTGCGCCACGTTGTAGCGTCCATACTTTTGCACTACGTAATCGATAATCTCTCCGCGTCTCTCCTGACAAAAGTCCATATCGATATCTGGCATGCTCACACGCTCTGGATTGAGAAACCTCTCAAAAAGAAGATTGTATTTAAGCGGATCAATATCGGTAATTCCCATAGCATATGCTACAAGACTTCCTGCGGCACTTCCCCTTCCAGGCCCCACGGGAATGCCTCGCTTCTTTGCCTCTCGCACGAAGTCCCACACGATAATCATATAGCCTGGAAACTTCATGCGTTTGATAATATCAATCTCGTGCTGCAAACGATTCCAATACTCCTGATGCTTCTCTTTTGGCACATATTTGAGGCGCTCTTGCAAGCCCTCTTTGCAGATTGCTTCAAACAGGATTTCATCATTTTCAAAGCTGTATCTCTCGCTGCTTGGTAGCTGGATTCCTCGCTCTTTGGCATACTCTATGGTAAATTTAAAGTTTGGCGGCGTTGGGTTGCCAAGATCAAGCTCCAAATTGCACTTATCCACGATCTCTTGGGTATTTTCTAGTGCCTCTGGAATATCTGCATAGAGATTAGCTATCTCTTCTGGGCTTTTGAGATAGAATTCATGCACGCTGTGCCTGAGGCGATTGGGATCGTCATAGAGTTTGTTCATAGCAATACACATAAAGGCTTCGTGCGGCTCGGCATCCTTTTTCTCAAGGTAGTGGGTATCGTTGGTGGCGACAATTTTGATGCCGGTTTCTAGGCTTAGCTTAATAATAAGCTCGTCTATTGCTTGCTGATCCCCGATGCCGTGGCGCATAAGCTCTAAGTAAAAATCATCTCCAAAAACCTCTTTATACCAAAGCGCCACTCTTTTGGCCTCTTCATACCCTTTGGCGCCAAACTTGAGATTTTTTTCGTTAGTGTTAAGATGCCAATTCACTTCACCCTGCAAGCAGGCACTGGTGCAGATAAGCCCTTCGCTATACTGCTCTAAAAGCTTTTTATTGATTCTTGGATAGTAGTAAAACCCCTCCAAGTAGCTCATGGAGCTAAGATACATCAAGTTTTTATAGCCAATCTCGTTTTTTGCAAAGAGGCAGAGGTGGAAGCGCTGGCGCGTGGATTTGTCACCCAAATCATCGGAGTTGTGCAAATAGGCTTCAAGTCCAATTATTGGCTTGATGCCTTCGGCTTTCATTGTCTTGTAAAAATCGATCGCTCCAAACATATTACCGTGATCCGTCATCGCCACGGCACTCATGCCAAGCTCTTTTGCTTTTTTAGCGAGCGCTTTGATTTTGTTTGCGCCATCAAGTAGCGAATACTCAGTATGCAGATGCAAATGGGTGAAGTTTGGCTTCATTGGCTACTCTCTTTTTGCTATATTATATTACAGCAAACCTAAAAGTGAAATAGCCAAGACAGGTGGCGTAACAATTAAGCCAACCTTCATATACTCTCCCCATCCAATCTTGACACCCTTATTTGCCAATACGTGCAGCCACAAAAGCGTAGCAAGCGATCCAATAGGCGTCATTTTGGGTCCCAAATTGCATCCCAAAATATTGGCATAGGCTAGATGAGTTGCTCCTATATGATCAATTGCTAAATCCATCACCATAACTGTTGGCATATTGTTCATGATGGAACTAAGCAGTGCAGCCAAAAATCCCGTGCCATACACGCTTTGGATATGCGAATCTTGCCAACTTGCCAAAATTTGCGCTAGATAGTGGGTAAGACCGGCATTTTTAAGCCCAAATACCACGATATAGAGCCCGATACTAAACCACACCACCTGCCAAGGAGCAATCTTCATCGTTATCCATGGCTTAACAGCCTTGTAATGTGAGGCAATTGCCAAAAAGAGCAACGCTCCGCCCAACGCGAAGATGGAAACAGGAATATGGTAGATATCGCCCACAAAATACCCTACCAAAAGCAAACCCAAAAAGATCCAACTCAAAGCAAAAAGCTTGCTATTTTTGATGACATCTTTGGGATCTTTCAATAAAGATATATCTACGCTTTTTGGGATACTGCGATGAAAATAGAGATACAAAACCGCAATTGAGGCTACAATACTCAAGAGATTTGGCAAAAACATCTGGTGCGCATACTCCCAAAATCCCAAATGAAAATAGTCTGCCGTTACGATATTGGTAAGATTGGAAATCACCAAAGGATTGGAAGCGCTATCCCCAATAAAGCCGCCAGCCATCACGAAAGCAAAAATTGCCTTACTATCCAGCTTTAAAATACGCATTTTTGAAAGAATTATTGGCGTAAGAATCAAAGCCGCTCCATCGTTGGCAAAAAATGCAGCCACAACTGCACCCAATACGAGAGAATAGACAAACATCCTCTTGCCACTACCGCCACTGAGCTTTGCCATCTTCAAAGCAGCCCATTCAAAAAAGCCGATCTCATCCAAAACCATCGACAAAATGATAATACCAATAAATGCCAGCGTCGCATCCCAGACAATGCTGGTCACTTCCACCACATCACTCCAACTCACTACACCAAGAGCCAAGCTCGCAATCGCTCCCAAAACAGCAGTCGTCCCAATTTTGAGACCTCGCGGCTGCCATATAATTAAAATCAGTGTAACTAAGAAAATTATTCCTGCAATCATGCACAAAGCTCCCGCTCTACTACGCCAAAAAGCCTTTCTTTCATCTGCTTAGCCAGCTCTTCAAAAGCCTCATACCCTTTGCCATCGGGATCTTCAAATCCTACGTGCACCATTTTGGCTCCAGGCAATACTGGACAACTCTCTTTAGCACTATCGCATACTGTAATAACCAAATCAAAAGGGCCCTCTTTTTGCACCTCATCGATCGTTTTGGAGTGATAGGCATCTCTCCAGGCTCCCTCCTCTTCTAAAATCCTCTTGGCATTGGGATTGACTCTGCCTGTAGGTTTGCTACCGGCGCTATAGGCTTGAAGAGAATCGCCAAAGTATTTGTTAAGCAATCCTTCTGCCATGATTGATCGGCAACTATTACCGGTACATAGAACTAAAACCTTTTTCATAATGTACACTCCTGTGAAGCTTTTTGTAGTTTTGGAAGCTCTAGCTCAAGTTCTTGAATCTTTTGCAAGAGTTCTCTTTGCAAATTTCCTGGATATTCTTTGATAGCATAATAGTGCCATTTGCCTCGCCGCTCTACATCCAAAAAGCCCGCCTCTTTAAGGATTTTCAGATGCCTTGATAAGCGTGACTGCCCCATACCAAAGCTCTCAACCAAATCACACACGCACAATGGCCCATAGCGCAACAAAAAGGCTAAAAGCCGCACTCTCGTCTCATCATACAAACTTCCCATTACTCTCAAAAACTCTTCCATTGCCACTCCTTGCAGGAAGTATACCTCATTTAATTCAATATATCAAGATATTTTGATATATAGTGAGTTAAGAGCAAAAATGTTACAATTGCTATCACAAAAGGAGCAGGATGGATAATATAGTTCTGATTGGTTTCATGGGCGTTGGCAAAGGCACGCTTGCTAGAGCGTTGGCTGGCAAAACTAATCTCTATGCAATAGACACAGACGATCTGATTGAGAGCCTCACCAATATGAAAATCAAGAAGATTTTCAAAAAAAAGGGAGAGAGCTATTTTAGGAAATTGGAGCAAAAAACTGCCGACTGGCTGGCACAAAACGTAAAAAACTCCATCATCTCCACAGGCGGTGGTTTTTATAAAGTAAAAAATCTAAAAGATATAGGCACGATCGTCTACTTGCAAGCAGATTTCGACTGGATTTATGATCGCATTACAAAAAGCAAGAACGCCAAGAAAAAGATCAAAAAACGCCCCCTTTTCAAATCCTACAAAGAGGCAAAAGCACTATACAACCAAAGAGTCAAAGAGTATGAGAGCGTTGCAGATATTACAATCAACGTGGAGAATAAAAAGACAGAAGAGATTATACAAGAGCTTTTAGCGGCTATCAAGCTTTCTTGATCTTTGCCATGAAAAAGCCGCTATAGGCTCCCTGTGGCAAGATGCGCACGCATTTTGCAACCTCTTGGCTAAACTCCTTTTCCTCCCACTCTCGTAAGCCTTTTTGATAATTTTCAAAAGGAACTTCAACTTCTATCAAAGTAGCTTCTGGATATTTTTGCAGCAAAAAATCCACTACCACCTCATTCTCTTCAGGTGCATAGGTGCAGGTGGCATAAATCATCTGCCCGCCTGGTTTAAGCGATTCATATGCGCTAATAATAAGCTCTTTTTGCAGCTTACTAAAGCGTCTCACTCTTCGCATACTCCACCAGGTCACCTCCCCATCTATATGGGCTTCTGAGCTGCAAGGCGCATCCAAAAAGACTTGGTCAAACCAAGCTGGACACGCCTTGTAGATAAATCTTCCATCTTTATTGTATGTTTGAATATTTTTGGCTCCATGCTCTTTGAAGTTGCGCTTCATTCTAAAAAAACGGCTCTTATCCGGCTCTACCGCACTCACCTTACCAGCTCTTTCACTAAAGATAAGGCTCTTGCCACCTGGTGCGGCCGCCAAATCTAGCACCCAATCATCTGGTGCGATATCGAGACTATAAGCTGCGAAAATGGAGGAAAGATTTTGGATGTAGATTCTATTTTGAGTATAGGCTTGTGTTTTGATAATTTTTTTTCGATCTTCCATGGGTAGTACAAACACATCGTCAGCCCAGCCCACGGGCTCTGGAAGAAAGCCCTCTTTTTGCAAAAGATCTATTGTCTCTTGGGTATTGGCTCTGTGGTGATTGATGCGAAAGCTAAAGCGATCTTTTGTAGCCTTTAAAATCTTGGGGTTGATTTTTTTGACGCGATCGAAAAACTCCAAAAGCCGTCCTTTTTGCTACAATTTTATCAAAAAAAAGGGTTTGGGTGCGACTTTTTTTAAGTGATCTTGATAAAACGCTGCTGCGAAGCGATCTGAGTCTCTCGAACTTTACAAAAGAGGTATGGAATAGCTTTAATAAAACTCTCTCCATCGCTACTGCTAGAAGCTATACGGGGGCTATGAAACTGCTTAAGGGATTGCGTTTGGAAGCTCCCATGATACTTTTGGATGGCGTCATGATTGCAAACCCCGATGGCTCCATCATCCGCCTCAACGCCCTTGACAAAGCCACTACCGATGAGATTATAGCCATAGCGCAAAAGGAGTTTGATGAGCTGCCGCTCATCGTGGGGCATGAGGGAGAGAGCGAGCACTTTTTGTATCCTCACAAACTCAATCCCCACCAAAAGGAGCTTTTGCAAAACTACAAAAACGATAAAAGAGTCTTGGGGATAAAGGATCTAAAAGGCTTGGAGAAAAACCTCAAAATCGTCTATCTTGGTGACAAAGAGAAAATGGAAGCCATTGAACAAAAAATTCAAGCTCTCTTCAACATAGAGAGCAAGCTTGCAAAGGATCCCTATCAAGACTGCTACTTTTTGACCTTTCTCCATCCCCTCGGCGATAAAGCCCACGCTTTGCAAGAACTTGAAGAGATTATAGGTATTTCTCCTAAAGAGACGACGGTCTTTGGCGATAGCCTCAACGATATTGGAATGTTCAAACAAAGTGGCAAAGCAATCGCCGTGGCAAACGCCCTGCCAGAAGTCAAAGAGGCGGCAGACATAGTCTTGGAGTGGAGTAATGATGAGGATGCAGTCGCGCGCTACCTCGCCTCTCTTTAGCGTTATCATTCCCGTTTACAATAGAGAGAGGTTTATCGCTAAGGCAATTGAGTCGGTATTAAATCAAAGCTGCAAAGATTTTGAGCTTATTGTGGTAGATGATGGTTCCACCGATAACACTCCCAAAATCATCCAGCAATATCCTCTACGCTATATCAGACAAGACAATAGAGGCGTAAGCGCAGCGAGAAACGCTGGCATCAAAGCTGCCAAAGGTAAAATAATAGCTCTGCTTGATAGCGACGATGAGTGGAGAAAAGATCATTTAAGCACCCACAAAAAGTTCTTTACCCAACATCCCTCATACAAAATCCACCAAACAGACGAGATCTGGATTAGAAGTGGCAA
>WGBC01000062.1 GCA_015494535.1 Nitratiruptor sp.
ACCTCTATGACTTTGTCGTTCAAAAATTTTGGCTCTTGCAGTCTCACCCTGTTGGAGCCGCTAGTTTGCACTATTTTGTAAAGCAAAAGATTGTAGTACCGAAAATCTAGGGGATAATCAAAGCCAGCCTCCTTGGCATCGGCGTAGTTATCAAAAACTAAATATCTTGGCACACTGGCAAAGCTATTGTCGCGCTTGAGTCCTAAATATTTGATATAACCTTGATGGAACATAATTTTTTTGAACTCTTTTTGCAGATGCATATATCCCAAATCTTCATACTTGAAATACTCTCCCACGCCCACTGGAAGCATCTTAAACACCCGTTTGCCTTGCAAAGCCGGCGTGACGATGTAGTCAAACCTAGTATCGCCATCGCGATCGATGTCTCCAATATGGTAAAACGCCCAAGTGGGTGGATATTTACATATCTTATCCGTCTTGCTCCATCCAAAAACGTTATTGGGGCTTGGCGTGGTGCCAAAAAGGCGAAATAGTGCGCCATCGGGCGTCTGATAGATCCAATTATATGCCGATTTTGGGGAATTGGGTGGATAGAAAGGGTAATGATAGAATTTGCCGCTTAGAGAAAAGCTTCTATTTTCTAAAAGATGGGGATTGAATCCAGCCAACAGTGTCACAAAACACAAAAATACAAAAACAATCCCCCGCATTGCAGATCCTTTAGGGTTTTATACATTATACTTGGAAGATTGTTAGCGAATAGTTAAGAAGAGGCATTGGGTAAAACCCAACACCATAATTCTGCAGCACCATATCAGAAGCGACTCAAATAGAGTACTTCCTTAGAACTAATATTAGCAAAAAGTATGTTAAAAGTATGTTAATGAAAGGGTATTTGAAGAATTTGTGTAGATTCGATACATTTTGGTGGAGGTGTCGGGAATCGAACCCGAGTCCGGAAACAACCCGCCATAGGCCTCTACGTGCGTAGTAGCGCTGATTGCTCTCGACACAAGCAGGGCTCAGCGCCCAAAGCCCGCTTGTATCCAGCCTCGAAGATGTCGAAGAGCGGTGAGGCAGCCGCTCATCCTAGCCCTCAAGAGGATGACCCCGCAAAGTCCGAAGCGAGAGGGCACGCTTCGGTGCGAGGGACCGAAATCTCTTTAACTTACGCAGCTACAGCGTAAGCCGGTCTATAATCTGTATTGTTTGCGTCTATTTTTTTGAGGAGTTTTTACGGCGTTCCTCAAGCCGGCACGCAGCCTATGACAGACTGCTCCCGTCGAAGCCAAGTCACCCCCATATTCTGGGGCGCAGCGGCTTGTTTAGGAGTTGATTAATTCCTTAATCTTTCCTGAAAGCTTGGCTATTTTATCAATTTTTTGAGAATATGTCAAGGAATCATCCAAAAGTATCTTGATAAAGGCGCTACCCACAATCACGCCATCTACGTTTTGCGCCTTTTGCTTGGCGGTCTTCTCGTCTACTCCAAATCCTATATATACCGGTGTTTGAGTATGCTTTCGGATTTCATCTATTACGGCGCTTAAATCCTCGCTTTTTTTTGCGCCCGTAATCCCCGCATACGCCACTAGGTAGATAAATTTCCTTGCATCTTTAACGATTTTGGCGATACGCTCAGGAGTATCCGTTGGAGCTACGAAATCGATAAGGGCGATGCCCGCCTCGTCAAAAAGTGGCCTGTAGCCCAATGCCTCTTCGTAAGGAAGATCTGGAATGATAAATCCACTCACTCCCAAACTTTTGGCTTCCTGGATGCTCTCTTGCACACCTCTGTGGTAAAATGGATTGAAATAGCCCATCCAAAGCGTATCCACCTCTGGAGCTAGCGCTTCGCTAATAGCGAACAGATCGCGAAACTTAAAGCCCTTTTGCAGCGCTCGCATATTGGCCTCTTCAATGACCGGTCCATCGGCTACAGGATCGCTAAAAGGGATGCCAAGTTCCACGCTATCAAGCCCCTGCTCTTTCATCGCCAATACGAGATCGATGGTAAATTGGCTATCGGGATAGGCACAAGTGATATATCCGACAAGCTTTTTCACGAATAACCTTTGTACTTTTGATTGTAATTATACCCTTTTTTATGATAAAATCGATACAACTACGAAAGGGGAGGAGATGGGAAAAAAGATTACGATCGATACGATCAAATCAGCAAAAGGGCGCACTCCTCTTGTGATGGTGACGGCATACGACGCCCTTTTTGCCAAACTTTTTAGCCCTTACGTGGATATGATCTTGGTAGGCGATAGCCTTAATATGATTTTTGCCGGTAAGAGCGATACGCTCAGTGCCACGATGGATCAAATGATATACCACACAAAAGCCGTATGCGCCGGGGCAAGAGAGAGTTTCATTGTCTTTGATATGCCATATGGCAGCTACACTACAAAAAAAGAAGCTTTGCAAAACGCCATGCGCGTCTACAAAGAGACGTGCGCCGATGCAATCAAGCTAGAAGGTGGCAAAGAGAAAGCAAAGCTCATCGAACATCTTTGTAAAAATGGAGTTGCCGTGATGGGACACATCGGCCTTTTGCCGCAGCATGTAAGAGGCGAAGGCGGATACAAAATAGCTACCGACAAAGATGCCCTCATAGAAGATGCCAAAGCATTAGAAGAGGCAGGAGTTTTCGCCATCGTTTTGGAAGGTACCAAAAGCGAAATCGCAAAGGCTGTTAGTCAAAGCGTACATGTGCCGATAATCGGCATAGGTGCTGGCAAAGAGGTGGATGGACAGGTTTTGGTAGGTAGCGATCTGCTAGGACTTTTCGAAGATTTCAAGCCAAAATTTGTCAAACACTACTTGAATGGCGCTCAACTTATGAAAGAGGCAATTGCACAATATAGTAAAGAGGTAAGAGACAAAACATTTCCTACAAAGGATCATAGCTACTGATGGAGCGCATAATCGAAGTAGAAAAATTCAGCGAAGAGAGCTCGTTCGAAAATAGCCTAAGACCCCTTTCATGGCAGGAGTATATCGGGCAAGAGAAGATCAAAAAAAATCTGCAAATTTTCATAGAGGCTGCCAAAAAACGGAGTGAGTCGCTCGATCATATCCTCTTTTTCGGCCCTCCAGGCCTTGGCAAAACAACCCTTGCCACAATCATTGCCAACCAGATGCAAGCCTCCATCAAAACCACCGCCGCGCCAATGATCGAAAAGAGTGGCGACTTGGCGGCAATCCTCACAAATCTCGAAGAGGGAGACATACTCTTTATCGATGAGATCCATAGGCTTTCTCCCGCCATCGAGGAGATTCTCTATCCCGCCATGGAGGACTATAGGCTTGACATCATTATAGGCAGCGGCCCCGCAGCACAAACCATCAAAATCGACCTGCCCCGCTTCACGCTCATTGGCGCCACCACAAGAGCTGGGATGCTCTCACACCCTCTTCGCGATCGCTTCGGTATGCATTTTCGCCTAGAATTTTACAAACCTGATGAACTTGCCAAAATTATTACAAACGCAGCCAACAAACTTGGCAAAGAGATCGAAAAAGATGCAGCCTTGGAAATTGCAAAGAGAAGCAGAGGCACGCCAAGGATTGCTTTGAGGCTCTTAAAAAGAGTGAGAGATTTCTCGGATGTAGCAAACGAAGAGAAAATCGTGCTGGATAGAACACTGGAAGCATTGGAAGCTTTGGGAGTGGACGAGAGAGGATTTGATGAGCTGGATTTGCGTCTGCTAAGGCTATTGGCAGAGGCAAAGGGAAGACCTTTGGGGCTTAGCACCATAGCTGCGGCACTCAGCGAAGATGAGGGGACTATCGAGGACGTGATTGAGCCATTTTTACTCGCCAATGGTTATATAGAAAGAACTGCCAGAGGCAGGGTCGCCACCATCAAAACCTACGAGCTACTCAAGCTCTCGCCAAAAATCCAATCAACGCTATTTTGAGGAGAGTATGAAACCGATACATTTTCTTGGAATCTTAATCCTTGTCATTGGATACTATCTTTTCAAAGTTTTCAATCCATTCCTTGGCAACATCACCATTGCGGTACTGCTTTCACTAGCTACATACAAGATGCATCGCTATTTTTTGAATAAGCTTCCAGGAAGATTGTTGCCAACGACCCTCAGCACCCTCATTTTGGCGCTGCTCTTTTTCGCCCCCATTATCTATATCATCACAAATGCCGCCACGTTCGTAGCAAAGCTCGATTTTTCCATGCTCTCGCACTTTATCACCCAATCCAAAGAGTGGATAAAAGAGACGATAGCTTCGCACGAGTGGCTACAATCCTCACTCAACTCCGATTACACGGCACAAATAGACGTGAACAAAATCATCAACTGGATAATCCAGAGCGCCACCTATCTTGGCAAGAAGAGCGCTAACTTCATCAAAGATACTTTCTTGATCCTCATTTTTTATTTTTTTGCCAACCTCTATGGCAAGGAGATGCTTGGCTACTTTCTCAATATAATTCCCCTCAAAAGAGAAGATAGCATCACGATTTTCGACAACCTTGCAAGCGTCATGGGCGTGGTTTTCAACTCCATCATAGCCACCGCTATTTTCGAAGGTATGCTCTTTGGCATCATCGCTCAAATTTATGGGTACAACGGCTTGATGTTTGGCATTTTGTATGGATTTGCCTCACTTATTCCTGTTATCGGCGGTGTCATCATGTGGGTGCCATTGGCGCTTGATCGCTACTTCGCTGGGGATGTGCATGGCGCAATCGCCATAGCCCTCTACTCAATCATCATCATTTCGATAATCGCAGATACGTTCATCAAACCTATGATCATCAAATACATTGACGATATTATGATCGAAGATGAGCATATCAGAGTCAATGAATTGCTCATATTCTTCTCAATAGTTGCAGGACTATCAAGCTATGGATTTTGGGGTATGATTATAGGACCTGCAATCATTACTCTCATGATTAGCGTGCTCAACCTCTACCCGAAACTTACTCGTCACTGACCATGTGGGCTACGAATTTACTCATATTATCAATTATCTTACCACCCCTGCGAAACCCTAGCCCACAGGCTTCATAGCTATAGAAAACTCCCGCTTGATAGATGCGACCTTGCGCATCTTGTGGTAGTTCTACATATTCCTGATAAAGAGGTGCAAAATTCTCATACTCTCCATCCCTTTGTACAACTATTTCGCCCTTTTCGTCAAAAATGGCCACATTCTCTCCCTCTCTGCCAAAAGATGGCTTTTGCACGTAAGACTTGTCATTTAGCGTCTCAAAAGAGCTCTCAAGCAGCAAAGGATGATTTGGAAAGAGATCCCACAAAATCTTTAGCATCCTTTTGCTCTGAAACAGCAGCGTATAGGCAGGATTAAGAATGATTGCTTTATGGTTTTTGACTATCTCGGTAAGCAAAAGCGCCAACTCTGGCTCATCAATCGCGATACTCTCCCAAGGTATGAGTTTGAACCAAAAATGAAACTTTTCATCCCCACAAAAAATCCCATCCTCTCCAAAGCCCACCTCATCCGCATAGCAAAATTTGGTAGCAAATCCAGCCTCTGTGGCAATTGTCTGTAAAAGCTTGGTCGTCGCCTCATCTTCACTGCTGCCAGCAATGGAGCTAAAAAGAATCTTCCAGCCTTCATACTTCTCATCAAACGATGCTACATCTTGGGTAACTAAACGCTTAAAATTATCCCTAATCGCTTCATAGACGAAATTGAACTGCTCCGCCTCGTTGAGCCCATTGTATTTTAGGAGTGCCCATTGCAAAATGGCCGTTTCAAAGAGTGCCGTGGGAGTGTCGGCATTGAACTCTAATAGCTTGATTGGCTTGCCATCTATTCCTCCCGCAAAATCGAACCTCCCATAGATATGCCAGTGCACATCCTCTTGCCAGCTCTGCTCAATCATATCAACGAGATTGAAAGGAATGCCTAGTTCATGGTAGAGGCGTTTTTGTATCACATATTCACCCGCCTCCACAAACATGTCGTAGAGCTCATTGGCTGCATCCGCGAAGCCTTGCGCCTCTCGCTGGCTTATTACTACCACCTCATCAGCGATATAAGAAGTTCCATCCCTATCGGTATGCCACACAAAACCGATGGATTCTAGATACTCTTTGGTGAGAGGCTTAACCTTTTTTAATGTCACTATCTCTGCCTCGTTTTTTCATGTATTTGATCACGACATAGGGCAACAGGGCCAAAATAATCATAAATATAAAAGTGGTGTAGAGTCCAATCATATGCGTATCGTTCATCCTTACCCTCCAAAACTAAAAAATGAAGTTTTTTTGGCACTATTTTTGAAAAAGCCGCTTTTCGTAGTAGCGGTTTTTGGCTTTGTTTTGAAGTTTTTAAGGCTTTTTTCGTAAGCGCTAGGATTTTTGAAGGTAGTTTTTCTTTGCTGCTGGTATGTTGGGTTTTTAAAGAGTTTGCTCCCTATCCAGCTACCCAAAATCGCCCCCGCGGCACTTGCCAAAATCACCTCTCCCAAACTCATGCCAGCATGGATCTCAGGATTTGTCAGAGCGCTTTGATTGGATTCAATCTTTTGGGAAGCTTCGGCTATGAGGCGTTCAAGCTCTTCCTTGCTCAAAATCCTCTCGCTTCCATCGATTTGTCGAAGGATTATCCTCGTAGTGCTGCTAGGATACTCCTCAACTATCCTATAACTACCATCACCGCTCTGTTCGATTACCACAAAAGCTCCCTGCTTTTTGGCAGCCTCTTGCAAAGCGTTATCCTCTTTGCTCTCACACCCAATAAGCCCAACTACAAGCATAGCACCAAGCCCGCCTACCATCGCATAATTAGATACTTTTTTGAGTATTTTCACCTCTTCTCCTTAGATACCAATATAAAACTATAGCAGCCGCCATCATCATAAGCGATAGCACCTGTCCCATGCTCATCCAGCCACAGCAAACAAATCCCAGCTGCATATCTGGCTCCCTAAAGAACTCTAAAACGAATCTAAAAAGCCCATACAAAAAGCCATATAGCACTATGAGCTCGCCGCTAAAACGCTTTTTCTTACGATACCAAAAAAGGATAGAAAATAGTACCAAGCCTTCAAAAAAGGCTTCATAAAGCTGGGATGGGTGGCGCAGAGTATCTCCCACATATATGCCCCAAGGCACATCTGTCACTCTGCCAATCAATTCCTGATTTAAAAAGTTGCCAATCCTGCCAAACACATAACCTATAGGCACGGAAACCGCCACGAGATCGAGAAGCTCCCATAGATTTTGCCGATACTTTTTGGCATAAAAATAGGTGGCTAGTAAAAATCCAACAATCGCACCATGATAGCTAAAGCCCCTAATTCCTACGAAATGGCCATTCAAAAAGGGGTTGAAAATCTGCCAAGGGTGCGTGAGATAGTAGCTGGTGTGAGGGTCGTAAAAGAGTATATAGCCAAGCCTGGCACCCAAAATCACGCCAATCTCAGCCCAGATGAAGTAGATATCGAGATCTTTTTTGCTAAATGGGAGTTTATCATGACGCACAAGCCACTCGGCAAAAAAGAGAGCCACCAAAAGCGCCAACACATACATAATCCCGTACCAATGCACGGGAAAGCCAAAAATCTCGAACGCTATCGGGTTGAAATGCTCATATACATGCTGCCACCACTGCATCAAATTCCTTGCAAAAAACTCAAGGAATTATATCCAATTTCTTAAGCAGCCTCTTTTTGGGTAATTTTACGCTCACTCTCCTCTAATAATTTATCAAGCAACTCAAAGAGCTTCTCTGAAGTCTTCTCAAGCTTTTCAAACTCATGGTATATCTCATCTTGGTGCTTGATGAGATACTCTTCGAAATCTGGTCTATTGACAAGTTCGATAATTCTTTTAGAGTAATCATGAATAGTTTTATGTGGTGCTTCGATCTCTTTGTATGTCTCGCTGCCTTGATAAATGGCTTTGCCCTCTGAGTAATACCATTTGCCAAAATCGCAGTGGTGCTCGTCGGTATAAGGCGTCTCGATTTTTGCGCTGAAGAAGTTACGATAAACCACTTTGTTTTTGTAGATGATATGATCGAGCTTGAATTTGGTAATGGAGAGGATGTTTTGTATAAGATTTGCTAGCACGGTAGTTTTCGTAGCGTTTTCGGTAAATTCGTCGATAGAGCTTTTGAATTTTTTCAAGACCACTGCGGAATCGTTGGCAATTTTTTCCATCTTGAGTGAATTGTCCATACTTTTCTTGCTCTCTTCTTGCAATTCACCAAGCACTACGCGCACCTCATCGGTGGAGTGCTGCGTTTTTTCCGCTAGTTTCCTCACCTCTTCCGCTACCACCGTAAACCCTTTTCCCATCTCACCAGCACGTGCAGCTTCGATGGCGGCATTGAGGGCCAAGAGATTTGTTTGATCCGCAATGTCATTTATAAGCTTGATGATATCGTTAACATTTTCTGTCTTTTTGTTGAGATTCTCGATAACCACATGAGACTCTTTGACCATCATGATAAGGCCATTGAGTTTTTGCACAATTTGATCGAGCACTTTTGCCACCTCTTTGGAGTCTTTGGATATTTCATTGCTATTTTCTACGATATCCTTGACTTTATCGATAGAGCTTAGAAGATCGTTTTTGATGATCGCCAAACCGCCCGCCACGCCTCCGCCAAGCTGGCCAACTTTGGAGTTGAGCTTCTCTTTTTCCACAAACTTCTCTTTGAGCATCATAGAATCGACTGAAGCATTGATAGATTCTGCTATCTGCCTGAAAATTCCTTGATATTTTTTGGTATCTACTTTGCTAAATTTTTTACTTTCAAGATTTTTCAAAACGATATTCACATCTTTCAAAAATCCCTCTACCTGATGCATAAAAGAGTTGAGATTCTCAAACATCTGTCTTAATGTCCCCACATCATTGATTTCCACCCCATACTCGAAAATTCCGGCTTTTGCTTTCTGCAATACCACGGATATACTGCTGAGCGATTTTCTGATATTGATGACACTCAAAAAAATCACTATCGCACACAAGAAGTTGATGATATTGAGCACAAATATGGCATTGAAGCCATTTTTATATACCTCAACTCCGATAGAGATGGAAAAGAGTGCAATAGAGATAATATTGGCGTATTGAATCTTTTGCAAAGACGAGAGTCGCATGGCAATCCCTTAACTATTTAGTATTATTGCCTATTATCGTAAGAAAGAAAGAAGAATTTAGCCAGCACAAAGGCTAGCGCAGGATGACGCGGGCTTTGAGGGGCTGCACTGGTCTATTGTTGTTACCCATAACTTTGTGCATTTTCTCAATCTGCTCTTTGCTAGCAGTTACTGGGTTTTTTAACACTATCCAGCGCACGCCTTCTGTACAAGGTGGAGTGGTGAAAGAGCCTTCAAACCGATAGTAATCAAGCTTTCTTGGAAAAAGCTCACCAGGATTGAACATCTCGTGCAACTTTTTAGATTCTCCTACCTTCGCACTCACATCGTTGAGCATCTTTTGCAACGCTTTGTTCTCTTCACCTTTTTCAAACATCAAAGCAATTACAAGATACTCTCCATCATCACTTTTATGCACAAAATGTGCTTCCATAGGAAACTGCTTAGAATTGATTTTGTTTTCGCTCGGAGTGTGGAAATGAAACTGCACGAGAGAAAACTTCTTGCCATCCACGATCACTTCGTTTCTGCCTTGGGTGTTGACTTTGATGGTGTGGCCATTATTGATCACGTCAAAAGCGATACCTGCATAGTATATTTTGAGCTTTGGAAGCTTGGCGTCAATAAAGCGATTGAGATCTACTGGCGATTGATTGACGCCAAGTTTGCACATACGAAATTTGGGATCAATATCCCCCCAATGATCAGGTGCACCAGCGCCATTGTATCCCCAATGTGGATGCTCTGCGTGATGAGCTTCGCCTGTGACTCCGGCGATAGCAAAGGTTGCGGCAGCTATCAAAGAGAGTGTTTTTTTCATATCCATCCTTTTTTGCACAATTATATACGATATATTTTTAAGATTCTTTTAAAGCCTCGGCGATAAGCTCAATCGGATTTTTGAAAATCTTATCACTCTTTGCCTGCACCAAAGAATTACTAAGCTGCACCCTACACGCACTACATTCCGCAGCCACTATGTCCGCTCCGCTCTCTTCTATCATCGCAGCCTTGGGTTTACCTGCGGCTTCCGCAAGGTGATACTTTTCACTCTGAATCGTCACGCCCCCAAAGCCACAGCATCTATTGGGATCGCTCATCTCTTTTATGGTGTAGTTTTGGCTCAGCAGCGCTCTTGGCTCCTTCCATACGCCTTGCACCTTTCTCGCGTGACACGGATCGTGGTAGGTGATGGTTGGCAGTTTTTTGCCTTTTTTTGCTAAGGTTTTTACCAAATCCGTCTTCTCATAGAGCCATTGGGTTGCAATAAAGATCTTTTCATTCAGCCTTTTTGCTCTTTTTGCCCACTCATCCTCGCCTCTGTTGTGGAAAAAAATCTCCCAATCGTGCTTGATCATGGCGCTACATGTAGCCTCCGGCACGATGATTGCCTCTACCTCGTCGATGAAACTCTCAAAATACTCGATATTTTTCTTGCAAAGATACGAAACCGTATCGAAATCTCCCGTAAAATATGCGGGAGCGCCGCAACATAGCTGCTTTTTTGGAATGAAAATTTCATAACCGAGTTCTTGTAAAATCTCTACCAAGCCATCGCCAATCTCGGTATAGTTGTAGTTGGCAAGACAACCAATGAAAATAGCTACTTTTTTCTCGCCTTTACCAAGGCGCTCGGGATAGCTGTTGAGAAAGCTTTTGCTCTTCATGGAAGGCAGGAGCCTTCCTTTTTTAAGCATCGGCAAGGAGAATTTAGCCAATAAACCTCTTCCTTTGGGATCTTCGCTCAGTGCGCAGCTCTTAAAAACATAGCCAAGTTTGCTAAAAAAATCCATCGCCCAGCGGTTGCGAAGCAGCCAGAAAAAGGCTCTTTTATACCAAGCGATACCATACTTTTTGGCAATATCCGCTCTCACCTCCTCAATCACCATGTCCGTAGGCAACGAGTTGGGACATACATCCACGCAGTTGGTACACAAAAAGCAGCTCTCAAATATCTCTTTTGCCGTTCTATCCAGCTCCAATTCACCCTTTTGATAATCGCCCAAAAGCTCGATAAACCCCCTTGGGCTCGTGACCTCATCGGGATTGACCTGGTGGATGGTGCAAGTTGGAATACATTTACCGCATTTTATACATGCGTCGCTAACTTTCGTAAATTCAAACACGCTAAACCTCTTTTAATTCTTCTTTGTCGGTATAGAGCAAATATCCCTTTGCATCTTTGTCGCGAAGTTTCCTATACGCCTCTTTGTAAAAGAGCACCTGCTTGATATAGGCGCTCTCATCATGGGGTTTGGCGCTTTTATAATCGATTATGAGGCTTTGTTTAGCCTCTATGAGGAGGTCAATTATACCAAGCTTTTCATTGTAGACAAAGGGGATCTCCCTATACTTTTTGCCTTTAAAGCAGCTTTCAATCTTTCTAGCTACTTCCACCATCTCCTCTATGGCTTGAGGCTTAACAAAAAAGCTGTAGCGCCTTTTGGCATAGCCAACTCCCACCTCCATCGCCTCATGCAGCGCCTTTCCTTTGTAGATCGCTTCGTAGTCGTTGGCTTTGTACTCTTCCATCTCCTCTATGATCTTTTGAGCCCCATAGTAGGTGTGCGAGTAGACAAACTTCTCTTTCTCTTCTTTCGCATTGATCTTTGAAGGCGCAATTGCGCCAATTTGCGCGCAAGATGCCATCGCAAATCTTTTGCTCTTTGGCTTTTTGATGAGGATCAAAGACTCTTTTGCTCTTGTAAGTGCCACGTAAGCTACGTTTCTAAGCTCATTGTCCTTTTGGGCATCATAGCCGCTTTGCACTCTTGCAAAGTTTGCATCAAAGTATTCGCGCCCTTTGATATTGAGATAGATCCCGTTTATGCGGATACCATCATCTGCGAGATCGAAGATGATCTTTGGAGGGTAATTGCGCTCACTACCGATTTTGTCTAAGACGATAGTGTGAGCAAAACTGAGTCCTTTGGATTTGTGGATGGTGAGCACCTCTATACCGCCACCACTGTTTTGCATCTGCATGCTACTCTCTTCGATGCCCTCCAGGAAGTCGTAGATATCTTTAAAATTGATCGCCTCTTGCAGCAGCATCTTTACCGATCTATCCCAGATCCCATAGTGATCGGCAATTTCTCGTATCATGATATGTGGTTTGCCTAGTTTGAAGTTTTGGATCTTTTTATGGGTTACAGCCTCGAACTCAAACTTGTACAAATCCTGAGGATCTAGCTGATAACGCAGCAGGGAGATGATGGCTTTTGCAAGTGGCTGATGGATAACAAGCTTCGAGCTGCTCGTCACTACGTTTTTGTCGTAGTGCTCCTTGATAAATTCGCTCACCTTGAGGACATCGTCGTTGGTTGGCACCAAAATGGCTATATCCTCGTCCACTACGCCGTTTTGCCAAAGAAGCTCCAACTTTTGCCCTAGAGCCTCCAACAGCTCCTCGCTCTCGCTAACGTCCACGTAACCGCCGCTTTCGTTGGCTTTTTGCTGCAAACCAAAGGATTGATTGACGTAATCGACTATATTGGATTTGGAACGATAGTTGATCGTAAGCTCGGCTGTATGCATCTGATACTTTTGTATCACATAGTCAAACAGCCGCTCATTGCCGCCACGAAAACCATAAATTGCCTGCTTTTTATCCCCTACCAAGAAAAAGCCCCGCTCATCTCTTTGCCCTTGGCCGCTGTATATCTCATCCACGAAGGGTTCGAAAAGCATCCAATCTTGCGCAGAAGTATCCTGAAACTCATCGAAGAGAATATGCAAAATCCTTGCATCCAAGCGAAACTGCACAAACTCGCTATGAATCTGAGAATCATATAGTATCTCGTTGGCAAAATATTTGATATCGGTAAAATCGAGCTCCGCGTTATTTCGCACATGCTCTTTACGCGTTTTTTGGTAGCGCCTGTAAAAGGCAAAAAGTCGCTCCAAAAATTTGGCTTCGCGCCAGAGCATATAATCCTTGATAGCCTCTTTGAGTTCCTCGAACTCTCGCTGCAGCGTTTCGCAGTTTTTCACACCCGCTATTTTAAATTCATCCCCTTGTAGCCACTTGGGGATAGAACCGCTTTTATTGTAGATGATCTCTTTGATGCTCTCTGGCACTGTGAAACTCTTTTTCTTTGCATCACTCCCATGATTTTGCACGTGATCTACTATCTTCTTGTAGACTGCAAAAACTGCGCTCTCATCGAAATCTGGCACATCGAACGAAAAAGCAGGCAACTCCTTCTCTTTCTCGTACAAAAATGCAAAAAGCTCATGCAGATCTACTCGCTCAAACTCCTTGGCGAACCTGGCAAACTCTTCAAATTCCCTAGCACTTAGTTCCTCCAAAAACCTATCGAAAATTTCATTCTTCTCTTTGATGGTAAAATCGCTAGCAAGCCCAGCATAGGAGGCGAATTTGCGAAGGATGATTTGGGCGAAGGAGTCGATGGTGCGGATATTGAGGGCTGAAGCGTAAAATTTATTTTTCACTTCTTGCACTCTCTTTCGCAACTCGTCCAAAGGAGTCTCGCAAATTTGGCTTATTGCCAAAAGCTTCTCTTCATCCATGTTTTGCAAAAACTCGCCAGCCCGCTCACGCATCTCGTTGGCCGCTTTGTTTGTAAAAGTAATAGCCAAGATATCGTATGGATCGCTTCTTTCAAAAAGTTTTGCCAAATAGTGCAGCGTTAGGCTATAGGTTTTGCCGGTGCCAGCACTCGCTAAAAGGGCGAAAAATCTCTTCATACCTCCCCTTTGCAGCCAAAACGATAGGCGCAAAAGTAGCAGGGCTTCTCATCTTGGCTTCTGGTGATCTCTTGGGGTAAATTCCTTAAGATCTCTAAGAGTTCTTCTTGTGGATTTTTGGTCTCTACTTTTTTCATGCTGCCTTTATGCAGATCCCACATGTAGATCTCTTCACTGTCCCAGATGTAGGCATAAAAGAGGGCTTGTAAATAGTCCTTGTCCGAGGCGCTTTTGGAGGTTTTAAAATCCACAATCATGACAGACTCTTTGTACACCACCCTATCGGCTCTAGCTTGCAAGATGAAATTATCAAGCCTTTTGCTCTGCGTTATCTCATCACCGATAGGATAGCCTAAATTTTCGAAATCTTTTTTTGCAAAGTTATAGAGCTTTCTCTCCCACAAAGCGGCTATCTGCAACCGCTCCTCTCTTGTAGCGTACGCGTGCAAATAGCCAATAATCTCCTTGGCATACTCTTGATAGGTTTTTGGACGCTTTTTGGCCGCTTGCTGGATGGCGCTGTGAATAAGGGTGCCAAGGAAGCGTTCTTGCGATGGGGGCTTGATACCAAGCTGGTAGCGCAAGAAATATTGCATTGGACACTGCAAAAGCGTCCAAAGCTTGGTTGGCGTGAGGGGATCGAAAATTTTTAGCTCCCCCTCTGGCTCAAATCTTTTTGACTTGGCAAATGGCGGCAAAAGAGCGTCCTGGTAGTAGCTTCCATCTTGCTGCACGGATGATAGCTCATGCAAAAAGCGGCTGGCATCTTGCTTATCGTTTTTGACGTAACTTATCGCCACCCTCTTGGCTCTGCTAAAGAGCATGTAGTAAAAGTGCTTTTGCAAGGCTTCTTTATCGCTTCTTGTGGGCAGATTCGATCGCTTTCTCACTCTTGAATCGATAAAAAGATCTTCGGTAGTAATTTTTGGCACATACTCTTCGTTAAAGTCCACCACAATCACCCCCTCAAAGCCAACGCCTCTACTCTCTAAAGTCTCCATTACGGTAATTTTGCCGCCTCTATTATCATCAAAACTTAGCTGCGCCAAACGCTGCAAAAAGAGATGCCAAAGCCTTTGCAAATCGCTCTCATGCCTTGCCACAAGCTTACTAAAGCGAAAAAGCTCCTCTTGGATTAGATCCATCTCCTTTGGACTTGAAAGAGCCTCTATCGCTTCCTTTAGCCCCGCCCAATCCTGCACTTTTTGCAAGATTTCAAGGCTTTTCTCATCTATCTTGCTTACAAGCTGCTCCTCATCTTCAAATCGGACTTTGTACAAGGCTTCGAGTGTTCTATACAACTTACTATAAATAAAGCTATCCCCCATCGAGAAGTTGAGGTTGTTAAGCCTATCGAATGCTTCCAGATACTCCTTGAAGCCCATATCCGGTAAGATGACCGCAATCTTTTCGGGGCTTATCCCACTTTGCACGAACTCCTCAATCTTTGCAAAAACAAAATCTACTTGATCGATGCGTGTGCCAAAGTATGAGGTCTCTATTTGGGGCAGCGGAGGCAAATCCCCTATAAACTCTGGCTGTTTGCCAATTTCATACGCCCCCTCTTTCTCGATGCCAAACATCTTGACTGCAAGAGGTTTGTTGAAGCGAGTGACGCTAAAGTGGATCTTTAAAGGTGTTTCGATCTTTTGCAAAAGCATACGCTCAAACTTTGTCAAATACCCCTCTACAAAAAGCTCAATCTCGCTAAACTGCTCCAAATAAGCGTGGTTGATTGGAGGATCTTGGATAAAGAGCTTATCTGTGAGATTGTGGGATTGCAAAATATTTCGGTAGTTTTCCTTTAGCTGCTGCAAGATTTGCAGATGCTCCGCGTATTCTGCGTAGGTGTCGGAAGTGTCTATATCCGCAATCTCCACGCCCTCTTGTTTCATTTCAAGCAAAAAGGAATACAAAGCCCCCACTTGGGACAAAAAGCCCCACCACTCGCCGCTAAGCCCAAGCCTATCCAACGATAGGCTGCGCGCCGCCTCATACAAAAAGAGCTTTCTTCTATCCTCATCCACGATTGGAGTCTCTATATCGATGATGCGATCGAAAAAATCCCCAATTGTGAGCAGCTTTGGCAAGAAGCTATTGGCATGAGAGGCTACGAAGTGGCGAAGCTGGCGATGGGTAGTAAAGACGAGCAGCTTCATACCGTTTTGCTAAAGACCTTTTTGGCTTCGCCGTGTCTCTTCATGTAGGCGTCAAACGGCATGACGATGTTGCGAATGAGTAGCGTCCCCGTAGGGCTTACCTCAATTGCTTTGTCGTCTATTTTCACCAAATCCTGTTCTGCAAATTCTTGAAGCGCTTGCAGGGCATCGGCAAAGTAGTCTTTGAAATTTATGCCAAACTCTTTTTCTATGCGTTTAATATCAAGTTTGAAATTTGCCATGAGCTCCATAATGACAGCTTTTCTAATTTTGTCGTCTTCATTTAACACCACGCCCCTGTGATAAGGCAGCTTGCCAGCATCTATCGCCTCTTCGTAAGCACTCATCTCTTTAAAATTTTGGGCATAGTAATCTTCTCCTTCGCCGATACTCGTCAGCCCGATACCTATCAAATCGGCTCCAGCTTTGGTAGTGTAGCCCTGAAAATTTCGATGCAGCTCACCTTTTTTGATGGCTTGAAAGAGCTCATCCTCTGGCTTTGCGAAGTGATCCATACCTATCATCTTGTAGCCGTTGCTAGTAAAAAAGTCGATAGTGTATTTGAGAATCGCCAGCTTTACATCGGGAGTTGGCAGCGTGGTTTCGTCGATTTTTCGCATCGTCTTTTTGAGCCACGGCACGTGGGCGTAGTTGAAGACCGCCAAGCGATCGGGATCGAGCTGGTGTGTGAGTTCAAGCGTTTTTTTGAAGCTCTCAAGCGTTTGGTAAGGAAGCCCATAGATAAGATCGATATTGACGCTTTGCATACTGTATTTGCGCGCAAGTTCCACGGCTTGCTTGGTCACTTCGAAACTTTGGATTCTGTGTACTGCCTGTTGGACTTTTTCATTGAAGTCTTGCACGCCAAAGCTTACTCTATTAAAACCGCCCTCGGCCAAAGTCTTCATATGCTCTTCGCTCAAAAACCTCGGATCAATTTCGCAGCTCACCTCCGCATCCTCGCTCCAGTTTGGAAAAACATCCCTAATCGCTTTTATGATCTCTTCGAGCTGCTTGGCTGAAAAGAAGGTAGGCGTACCTCCGCCAAAATGCAACTGGATGACGCTTCGCTTGGTATCGATGTAGTTTTGCAAAATTTTGAGCTCTTTTTTCAGATACTCAATGTAGCGAAGCTTTTTCTCCTCCTTGGAGGTAAAGACTACGTTGCAGCCACAAAAGTAGCAGGCACTGCGGCAAAAGGGTAGGTGAAAATAGAGAGATAGCGGCTTGTCACTGTTTTGTTCTGTTAATTTCTTTATATATTCATCATAGCTAAAATCTTCGCTAAATTCCACGGCTGTCGGGTAGCTGGTGTATCTAGGGCCTGGTCTTGAGTATTTGACGAATTTTTCAAAATCAATCATTTCATCCTCTTATCGGTGGGACTTGAAAATCCCTCAAGCTCATAAAGAGATTTGGATGGTTTTTCTTGATGTCTTGCACAAGTTTCTTGATGTCAATGTCTAATAGATTTTTGTTCTTACTCTCAGAGAGCCTCTTTTGAATTTCACTCATTGCCACCACCCAAACGTCGTTGAAATCTATCGGCAGGTTTTCCAAAATCGCCTTTTCAAGCTTGAGATTGAAGTTTTCGTACTTCGCTTCGTTGAGCGACTTGATTAGCTGCAAGATTGACTCGATACTTGAGAGCACAAAGACCCTGTCATCTTTGCCAATTACAAACCAAGGAGCCCTGTTTTCCCAATCTCCTTGGATGAGTTCGAGCGTCTTTTTGTTGGGATCTTCCGTGTCGCTCAGTTTTACGATTGTTACGTTTGTTGGGTTTTCAATCCCAAGATCCGTCGCCATTTTGTTGATTTTCTCAAGCAGTTGCTCTCCGCTTATCTTTATCGGTTCCACCTATTTACTCCTTTGTCTATCAAGCCAAACCATTATGCCTTTTTGGGCGTGCAGTCTATTTTCCGCCTCGTCAAAGATCTCTTTCGCATGCGCTTCAAACACCTCTTCACTCACCTCATACCCTCTGTAAGCCGGCAAGCAGTGTAAAAAGATGGCATCCTTTTTGGCTAAATTCATCAAGCTATCATTAACCTCGAAGCCTCTGAAATCTTTGAGGCGCTTCTCCTTCTCCTCCTCCTGTCCCATACTAATCCATGTATCGGTCGTTACCACATCGGCGTCTCGCACCGCCTCTTTTGGATCATGCAAGAACTCTATTTTTGCGCCACTCTCCTTGGCAAACGCCAAGGCGTTTTGGACAATCTCCTCTTTTGGCTCATACCCTTTTGGCGTGGCGATACGCAGCGTGAAACCTAACTTGCTAGCTAGCATCAGCCACGAGTGCGCCATATTGTTTCCATCGCCCACGTAGGCTACTATTGGATCGTTAGCTTTGCCATACTCAATCATCGTCAAATAGTCAGCCATCAGCTGGACTGGATGATATTCGTTGGTAAGTCCATTAATAACGGGAACGCTGCTAAAGTTTGCAAACTCTTCGAGTTTTTCCTGCTCAAAGGTTCTAATCATCACCATATCGCACATGCGGCTAATGACTCTAGCAGTATCCTTCATAGGCTCGCCACGCCCTAGCTGCAGATCGTTTTTGCTAAGAAATAGCCCAATGCCTCCTAGCTGATAGATGCCCACTTCAAAGCTCACTCTCGTTCTTGTGGAGCTCTTTTCAAATATCATTGCCAAAGTCTGGTTTTGCAAATATGGCACAAACTCTTTGCGTTTGGCTTCTTCTTTGATCTTTTGCGCCAACTCAATAATCTTTAAGATTTCATCTTTGCTATAGTCTTTTAAGCTCAAAAAGTGTCTCAAGCACTATCCTTTCAGAAATAAAACTTAATTATAGCAATTTTGCCGCCTCTTTTGCATGGTAGGTTATAATTATATCGGCGCCAGCCCTCTTAAATCCCAAAAGCGTCTCCATCATAACTTTTTCGTAATCAATTGCTCCCGCCTTTGCCGCCATTTTAAGCATGGAGTATTCGCCGCTTACGTTATAGACCGCTAATGGCAGCATCGTTGCCTCTCGTATGTCTCTAACGATATCCAAATATGCCAAAGCCGGCTTGACCATCAAAATGTCTGCTCCCTCCGTCTCGTCCTCTATGCTCTCCAAAATCGCTTCACGCCTGTTTGCAGGATTCATCTGATAGCTTCTTCTATCGCCAAAGCTTGGAGCGGATTCCGCAACCTCCCGAAATGGGCCATAGTATGCGCTGGCAAACTTGGTAGAGTAGCTCATGATAGGAATATGGCTAAAGCCAGCAGCATCAAGCCCTGCCCGAATAGCGCTAATCATCCCATCCATCATACCGCTTGGCGCAATCATATCCGCTCCGGCTTTGGCATGCACTACTGCTTGCTCGGCAAGAAGCGCCAATGTAGCGTCGTTGTCAACGGTTTGCAGCTTTGGTTCAATGACACCACAGTGTCCATGATCGGTATATTCGCAAAAGCAGAGATCCGTGACAACTAACATGTCGGGATGTGCCTTTTTGATTGCCCTTATAGTTTTTGCAATGATGCCATGCTCGCACAGCGCCTCGCTGCCCACACTATCTTTCACATCGGGAATGCCAAAGAGAATGATGCTATAAATCCCCAAAGATTTGAGCTCCTCGCACTCTTTGAGGATCTCGTCTATACTCATTTGATAGACGCCTGGCATGGAGGCTACTTCGTTTTTGATTCCCTCTCCGCTTCTGACAAACAATGGATAAATAAAATCATTCACGCTGAGTCTCGTCTCTTGCACAAGATCTCTTAGCACTGGATGGAGTCTTAGTCTTCTAAATCTTTTAAACATACTAAGCCTTTTTGATATAATTTGCATAAATTTTACCAAAAAGTTCATATATGGATGTAAAAGTTAGTGAAGTAGCAAATCTTCCCACCAAATATGGCGATTTCAAAATGCAGTGCTTTGCCGAGGGGTGCAAAGAGCATCTTGTGCTATTCAAAGAGCCGTTGGGCGACGCGCCGGTTGTGCGAGTGCATAGCGAGTGCCTTACGGGCGATACCCTTGGCAGCAGGAAGTGCGATTGTGGCGAACAGTTGGATTTCGCTTTGCGCTATATCGCCAAAGAGGGGGGCATGCTGTTGTATCTGCGCCAAGAGGGGCGCAATATCGGACTGCTTAACAAAGTCAACGCCTACGCTCTGCAAGATAAGGGCTATGATACGATTGAAGCAAACCATCAGCTAGGATTTTCTGCAGATGAGAGAACTTATGAGATTGTGGAGTTTATTTTAGAGTTTTATGGCATCAATAAAATTCGCCTACTTACCAATAACCCCAAAAAGATTGAGAGCCTCAGGGGCATAGAGATAGTGGAGCGCATCCCCATCAAAGTCAAGCCAAATCCCCACAACCTCAAATATTTGCAAATCAAAAAAGAGAAGATGGGGCATCTACTTTGAACGAGACCTTCGTAGAAAAACTCCTTGAGTGGAATCGCATCCATAACCTCACGGGCGCTACCACAAAAGAGCAGATCCAAAAGAACATAGAGGACTCTCTCAAAGCGTTGGAATACATCGATACAAAACCAAAAGTAGCAATGGATATAGGCACTGGGGCTGGCTTTCCGGGCCTCGTTCTGGCAATGGCAATGCCTCAGACCAAATGGTATCTTATTGAGCCGCGCAATAAAAGAGCTGCCTTTTTAAACTATATAAAAAGCCTCTTGGATCTTAAAAACGTAGAAGTACTCAAAAAAAGAGTAGAAGAGATCGAACCATTCAAAGCGGATCTCATCACTTCTAGGGCGGTAATGAAGACAAAAGATCTGCTACAATTGGTTAGAGAGTTTATACGAGACGACAGCGTTATAGTGCTTTACAAAGGCGAAAATGTGGAAAATGAGGTAAAAGAGCTCAAAAACTATCAAATTTTCCAAAATGGCAAGAGAAGATATTTGATTATAAAGGGAAAAGATGCTTTTTAAAATATTGATTTTAGTTGCAATTATCGCAGGAGTTTACTACTTTTTCATCAAAGCAAAGCCTGTGACAAATAAAAAAAGTAAAGATGAAGATATCATGGTAGAGTGTGAGGCGTGCCATACCTTTGTAAGCTCCAAAGAGGCCATCATTAAAGATGGCAAATACTATTGCTCCAAAAAATGCGCAGGAGTGAAGAAGTGATTATCCTCAATCACCCTCTCATCCCATCTCCCAAGTTTATCGAGGCTCATACTACTCAAGAAATTAGCCAGGTTTTGGCAAAAGATGTGCCTCTTCTTCCATTTGATCTTAAGCTTCTTCGCTACTGCTACGATAATCAAGTAGCCTACGCGGTCAATATTACTTCAAGCTCAGAAGCCGTCTATGCCAATGCTTTGCATGCGCATTATCTCTTTTGCGATTTGCAAACTGCCAAAGAGGTACAAAAAATCGCCGATCACTACCTTTTCGATAGCAAAGTGATAGCAAGAATCGACGAGAGGCTATTGGAGAGGGCGATAGAAGCTGGCATTGATGGAGTTTATTTGACTTCACGGGGGATATAGGGGCTTAGCTTTACCAACACTTCATAGCTTATGGTGCCAAGCTCCCTAGCCACTTTTTTTGCGTCATCAAAGATGCAGATCTCGTCTTTGCTGGAAGCCACGCTTATATAATCCATGCTGACTCTACCTAAAATCTTGCCATCTTTGATGCTCTTTAGCGAACGAAAGATCCCATCCCCATAGCCGCAATCATAAGTTGCCACTTCCATATCCGCTTTGGCCTCAAAATCGCCTCCATAGCCTATGCGATCACCCTTTTTCATTTTTCTTCTCGCTACCCTTTTTGCCCACAAAGAGAGCACTGGCTTAAGCCTAGGCGCCTCAAACACTTCATCCATCTCCAGATACCCATACATAGCAATCCCAACCCTTGCAAAGTCATCTTCGCAACCCAAGCGAAAGAGCGCCGCGCTATTGGCTGCATGGAAACGAGGCTTCTCAAAACCAAGGGCTTTGCACTTTTGCAAAATCTTTTTTTTGGCCTCTTGCCAGTTGCTCTGCTGCCAAAAAAGCTCGCTGCTTAACTCGTCCGCACTTCTAAAGTGAGTAAAGACACCCGCAAGGTTGAGGGATTTTTTCTTGATAATCTCCAAAGCCTCGCTTATCTCTTCCATTTTAATACCATTTCTATGCATGCCAGTATCAATCTTTAATTCAACCTTGCTACCCTTTGGAAAATGCTGCAAAGCCACCAACTCATTTATGGCAAAGTTAAACTCCATCGCCTCTTTTGGAATATCCGATAAAACGAGAATATAAGGAAAATACTGGCTTATGCTTTGGGCTTCCTTGAAATTTCTTACCACAGCTTTGTTTATGCCATACTCTTGCGCCAAAGCGGCAATCTCTCTTAGTCCATGCCCATAGGCATTGTCTTTCAAAACGATGGCTACCTTCTCCTTGCCACCAGCCTTTTTGGCAATGAGATCCAGATTGTGAAAAAGTGCTTGCTTGTCGAGGATAATGTGTGCCAATCTTCATTCCTGCATATCAAATTCAATATTTTAATTATTAAAGTCTAACATATCTTTTTTAATTGTTATCATCAAATGGGACTCAAAAAATAACATAGCAAATACCAAAATTTTTCTCTAAACACTTGAAAATTTGCTACCATTTCAAATAAAAAGGCTTCCTATGAGACTGCCGGCTGAGTGGGAGAGGCAAAGGGCGCTGCTTATCGCATATCCGCACGAAAAGAGCGACTGGGCAGCGTATCTTGATGAGATAGAGGAGTTTTATAACGAATTTATCGATATCGTCAGCCACTATCAAGATCTTATCATTCTCACCCAAAGAGAG
>WGBC01000063.1 GCA_015494535.1 Nitratiruptor sp.
AATGAAAAATAGCATCTTCAAAGCAAGTTCCTTTGGCCTCGCAAAAGGCAAAGAGCTTGTGAGCCAAGATTTCGCCGCTGTAAAAGTGATGGATGAAGAGTGTATCGGTATTGTCTGCGATGGGGTAGGCAGCGCCGAAGCTGGTGGCGAAGCGGCTAGACGCGTAGTCAATTATCTTCTTAACAACTTCAAAAACCGCCCTAGAAGCTGGAGCATCGAAAAATCTTTGCGTCACTTCATCGAAAACATCAACGAGATTTTGTATAGAGAGGGGATAGAAGAGTATGGAAGACCGGAACTTGTCACCACCCTCTCGATTGTGGTGATCGAGGGTAATCGCCTCTATGGCGCCAATGTGGGAGACTCTCCCATATATCTTTACAGAAACCATCATCTCCAACAACTAAGCTTTGATCATGTAAGCGATGAACCGGGAATGGAACATGTACTCACGCAAGCCATTGGACTTGAAGAACGCATAGAGCCATACCTCTTTGAAAATAACCTTCAAGTTGGCGATATTGTGCTGCTTACAAGCGATGGGCTTCAAAAGGTACTCAGCCCCCAAGAGATAGAGAGCCAACTCAAAGTAGGAGCTACAAGTTTAATTAAATTTGCCAGCAAAAAGGTTGGGGACAATCTTCCAGACGATACCACAGCAGTTGTCATTGAAATAAAAGGCGAAAGCAAGCGCCAAACTCTTAAAAAAATCGATCTACCTATTCCCACAACTCTCAAAAAAGAGCAAATCATCGATGGATATGAGCTTATAAAGCCTCTTATTCAAAATGAACGTACATGGCTTGCAACCAATAAAGGCAAGAAATATGTGCTCAAATTCCCACCTATTGAAGCAATCGATGACGAGAGATACCTCGATATTTTTGTCAAAGAGGCTTGGAACGCATCCAGGCTTAAAGCAGGATTTTTTCCAAAAGCGGTGATTCCAAAAAATAGAAGCGCAAGATACTATGTGATGGAGTATATCGAAGGACCTACACTCAAAGAGTTTATCGCCAAAAAACCGCTTCCTGTTGAAGATGCCATCAATCTAGCCAAATTCTTGCTCCATGCGGCAAGTTATCTGCTTAAATTTGACCTAGTCCACGGCGACATCAAACCGGAAAACATCATCGTCACCAATCGCCATGGCAAAAGAGTTTTCAAGCTCATCGATTTTGGCTCCATCGTAGAGATATTTTCCATAGCAAGCAAAGCGGGAACTCCAAGCTACCTAGCGCCTGAGCGATTCAAAGGGGATCCCATTAGTGAGCAGACAGAAATTTTTGCCATAGGCGTCACGCTCTATGAAGCGCTTACCAAAAGATATCCCTATGGTGAGATAGAACCATTCCAAACACCTACATTCAAGACACCTAAACCGGTGCGCACCTTCAACAAAGCTATCCCGGCATGGCTAGAATCGGTCATAATGCGTGCGATAGAAAAGGATAAAAACAGGCGCTATGAAGTCTATAGCGAAATGGAGTATGAGCTCACACATCCAGACAAAGTCAAACCCTACTACGATCAAAATGCTTCACTCATAGAGCGAGAACCCGTAAAGGTCTATAAAAGCGCTTTTATCGTATCCTTTCTTATCAATATACTTTTGCTTTTTTTACTGCTCAAATAGTGAGCAATATTTTTGGATTAGTTTTTATACAATAAAATTAAACAAAGTGGTATGAGAGCCCTTGTGCTCACAAGTGCTTCGCGCACTCCGTGACGCTTGCAGTTCGCCAGAAATCGCAAACGGCATAGCCGCCCTTCGGGTTAGGTGCGATTTTTTACACATCCAGCAAGCTCGCTCTCGCAATGCTTGCAAAGGGCTCTTGTACCAAATATATAATAGCCTGGAGATTTACTCTTTTTAGGAGATTTGATGAGTGCAGTAGAGAGTTTTATCGATTACAAAGCAAAAACCGGAATGCAGTGTGGCAACTACTCCATAGATCTGCCGCCACTTGCCAAAGGGGAGCAGTACCGCTTCCACTTCGACGCTACCAAATGTATAGGCTGCCACTGCTGCGAGGTAGCCTGCAACGAGCAAAACAACAATCCAGCTGACATCAAATGGCGCCGTGTTGGCGAAGCGGAAGGTGGAAAATTTCCAAACACATTGCAGCTTTTTATGTCTATGAGCTGCAACCACTGCATAGAGCCAGCCTGTCTTATCGGCTGTCCTACCAACGCCTATGAAAAGATGGAGAACGGTATCGTCTTTCACCACGACGATGTGTGCATAGGGTGTCAATACTGCACATGGAACTGCCCATACGATGTACCTGTCTTTCACGAAGAGCGCCATATCGTCACCAAGTGCCATATGTGCTATGACCGCATAGAAGTCGGCCAAACGCCAGCATGCGTGCAAGCCTGCCCAGAAGGGGCTATTGAGATAGAGGTAGTGAACAAAAATCAGTGGTTGGATAGAACTATCGACAAGGAGGGAAACGCTCCGGGCCTTGTGGATGCGCGCATTACCCAATCCACCACACGCTGGACACTGCCTGAAAGCATGCCTGATCTTACTCCAATGGACAAAGACCTTGTCAAACCAGCCCACAAAGAGCTGCCTCTTGTCTTTATGACGGTGCTGACACAAGTGAGTCTCATAGGATTTTTGGCGCTGCTTCTTGGCGATATTGCAGCAAAATTTACTAAGCTTCCAGAGCCAAGTTTTATTATGGCTTTTGTGGTATTTGCTCTTAGCGCCATAGGCCTACCCCTTTCGGCACTGCATTTAGGACGCCCCATTTTGGCTCTCACTGCGATGAAAAATCTCAAAACTTCATGGCTGAGTCGTGAAGCGCTCTTTTTGGGGCTCTTTACAGGCGGTATGGTGCTCACCGCTGCTCTGTACTATTTTAGAATTGATGGTTTTTTGCGCATATTCGTAGAGTTTGTCACTGCAACACTGGGAATATACGGTATCTACGCCCAATCGATGATCTATCGCGTCCCAGCCAAGCCCACGTGGAATCGCGTCACCACCACCTATCGCTTCTTTGCCACAGGCTACATCGCAGCCTCACTCCTTGCACTTATAGCACTCTTTGAAAAGGAGCCAAACGTTGCCAATATCCTGCTAGCCATCGCGATTCTTCTTGGCAGCATGCAGCTCTATCTCTTCATCGAATCGCAGCGTTTTTATGAAAAACATAGTGACTTTGCCTACCAGATAGAACGGGCAAAAAAACTTTTGGAGAGTGAGTTTAAAACACTCTATCACTTTAGAAAAGTCTCTCTGCCGCTTGCAGCTTTGGCGCTCCCTCTTCTTGGCATCATCGCTATCAACGCAGGATCAATCGGATTTGGCTTTTTGTTTATTGCAAGTGCTGTTGTTCTTGGCTTTGCAAGCGAGTTTATTGGAAGATTACTTTTTTACTCTACCGCAATAAAAACAGGAATGCCGGGCAACTTTTTTGCCGGAAGTCAAAGGGGATAAGATGATTAAAAAGATAAAAGATTTTTTGGGTCTTGATATCAAAGAGGACAAATACGCTCTTGTGGACGACCCAATCTTTGGCAAAATCGCCAAAGCAAAAAAACCAGACCACTGGGTCAAATCAACCTGTGGCTACTGTGGGGTAGGGTGTGGGCTCTATATCGGTGTTAAAGATGGCAAAGCTACCTACACCAAAGGTGATCCAGCACACAACGTGAATCTTGGTACACTCTGCCCCAAAGGGCTTAGTGAACATCAGATGCTCTATGCCCAAAATCGCGTGCTGGTGCCCAAAATCAAGAAAAATGGCAAGCTTGCGGATGTAACATGGGATGAAGCTTTTAGCTACACTGCCGACAAATTCAAAGAGATCCAAAAAAAGTATGGCAAAAAGGCTATTTCTGTTATCTCCACAGGACAGCTGCTGACTGAAGAGTTCTACGCTCTTGGCAAATTTGTGCAACTTGGCTTACAAACTAACAACTATGATGGCAACACTACCCTTTGTATGGCAAGTGCAGTGAGTGGCTACAAGCAAAGCTTTGGAAGTGATGGTCCAACAGGTAGCTACGAAGATATCGCCAAAGCCGAGGCGGTTTTCGTCATCGGTGCGAACCTGGCAGACAACCACCCCATCATCGTCCACCATCTCATGAAAAATCGCAAAAACAAAAAGATTGTGGTTATCGACCCACGCCGCTCCAAAACGAGCCAACTAGCCGACATCTACGTGCCCATCAAACCGCGCACCGACTTGGCGCTGCTCAATGGTCTCGCCTACATCATCTGGGAGCAGGGATGGTATGATGAGAGCTTTATCAAAAGTCGCACCAACGGCTGGAGGGAGTTTGTCAAACATATCCAAAACTACCAGCCTGGCCACGTAGCACACATCACGGGGCTGGATACGAAACTCCTCTATCAGCTGGCCAAGCTCTACGCCACAAGTGAAAAAAGCCTCATTTGCTGGACGATGGGTGTGAATCAGTCGGCTCTTGGCACCGATACCGTCAGCGCCATCAACAACCTTGCCATCATGACGGGTAAAATCGGAAAAGAGGGCTGTGCTCCCTTTAGCATCACCGGCCAGTGTAACGCTATGGGAACAAGAGAGTTTGGCTTCACTTCTGCAATCCCAGGCTATAGAAAATTTGAAAGCCAAAAAGATCGAGAAGAGTATGCAAAGCTCATCAATGTCCCGGTCGACCTCATCCCAAGTGAGCGAGGCTACAAATATGCCGAGATAATCGACGCCATCGATCGTGGTGAGATCAAAGCGCTCTGGGTAGTCTGCACAAATCCGCTTGTGAGTTTTCCCGATCAGAAGAAATTACGACGAGCGCTGAGCAAACTTGACATCCTCGTGGTGCAAGATGCATTTATGAGCGATACGGCGCGTATAGCAGATGTGGTCTTTGCAGCCGCCACATGGGGTGAAAAGGAGGGGTGCTACACCAATAGCGAGCGACGCTGCAACAAAGCCAACAAAGCAGTCGAGCCGCCGATGGAGTCAAAAAGCGATTTTGATATTATCCTCGAATTTAGCGACTATTTTGGTGTACGAAATCTTCTCTATCCTGGCTGGAAAACACCACGCGATGCATTTGAAGAGATCAGAAAAATCAGTAAAGGGCGTCCATGTGACTATAGCGGTATGAGCTATGAAAAAATAGAAGAGCTGGGCGGAATTCAGTGGCCATGTAACGACAAATATCCAAAAGGGTGCACAAGGCTCTATAGCGAGGATATGCCCTTTAACCACAATGACGGCAAAGCGAGATTCATTTGTGCCGACTGGAAAGAACTGGAAGAGCCTGTAAACAAGAAGTTTCCATTCATTCTCAACACAGGCCGTACCGTGGAGCATTTCCATACCCGCACCAAAACAGGTCAAATCGCAATTCTCGATAACCTTGCTCCCGAAGCTTGGATCGATATCAATCCAAAAGATGCAGCCAAACTCAAAGTCAAAAACTATGATCGCATCTCTATAAGCAGTCCTAGAGGCAGAGTGGATAATCTCGTGGTGCGCGTGACGGAGCTTGTTGCACCAGGTACAGTCTTTGTGCCGTTTCACTACAACACGCAGCTTATCAATGTCGTCACGAACTCACTTTTTGATCCCATCAGCGGCGAGCCAAATTATAAACAAACGGCTGTACAGCTGCATTCTGAAGCCATGCCACAAGGTATCACTTTAAAAGAAGAGATAGCCGGCGCTATTGAACATAACAGAACGAAACAAAAAGAAGAGAAAGTCGAAATGACACAAAGGATGGAAGCATGATAGAGCTTTTACAAGAAGCTAAAGCAAAACGGAGTAAAAAACTCAATAAAGTTGAAATCACAAAAGCCAAACTCACACCAAAAGAGGCATGGGAGCGCCTCTTGGAGGCGAGCCAAAAAGGCTACGATGCTCTCGCTCCGGAGGACAGAGCGGTCTTTTTGAAATATTTCGGGCTTTTCGATAAAAACGAGTTTACACCAAAGCAGTTTATGCTAAGAGTTCGCATTCCAGGAGGCCGCCTGAGTCCAGAACAAGCCAAGACTCTTGGGGAAGTGGCCAAAGAGTACGGCAACGACTATATCGACCTCACAACCCGCATGCAGGTGGAGCTACGCTACATCCATATAGAAGACGTACCGGCTATTTTTGAAAAGTTGGAGAGTGTTGGCATCACCACCTACCAAACAGGCATCGACAACCTACGCAACATTCTCACTGACCCTCTCGATGGCTTGGCAATGGACAACTATTTTGAAAGCTTCCCAATTTTGCTGAAGATGCAAGAGCTTTTTTTAAAAAAAGATGCGTGGATAGGAAGCTTGCCTCGCAAGTTCAACACCTCCATCACCTCTTCAGTAACAAACCGTAACAACGCCTATGGGCATGATGCTTGTTTTGTGCTCGCTATGAAAGATGGAGTTTTTGGCTACAATCTCTATCTTGGAGGCAAAGTTGGCAAAATCGCCAGGTACGCCGATATCTTCGTCACACCCGATGAGATAGTGGAGCTTTATGAAAACCTTATTGAGCTTTACAAAGAGTATGGTTTTCGGGATAATCGCAACAAAAACCGTCTCTACTTTCTCATAGAAGCTGTAGGGATGGATAAATTTGTAGAGGCTCTCAAAGAGTTTAGCGGCAAAAACTACCAAAAAGGTGGTGAGACGCTGTGTCGGATGGAGCATTTTGAAAATAGCCAGGGGAGAGTGCAGCTTAGAGATGGCAGCTTTGCAGTGCACGCGATTGTACCAGGTGGCATCTTTAGCGGCACTTCCATGATAGAAGCGGCCACCATCGCCGAAGAAAACGGCGGCCAGATTCGCCTCACACCAGAGCAGAACCTCTTCATTACCCATATCAAAGATACAAGTAGCACACTCAAACATCCATTTTTTACCAAATACAAAAATATCCACTCTCCCTACTTCAACAACCTCGTAGCATGTGCTGGCAAAAACGAGTGTAGCTACGGCGTCATCCCCAATAA
>WGBC01000064.1 GCA_015494535.1 Nitratiruptor sp.
TATTATCTCTATCCAATTTCCCGCCAGATCGCGCACTTGTATGGGCATAATAGATCTCCTCCCCTCTAGGATCAGTAACATGAAGATCTAAATCGACATGCTTATGCCATGTCAAAGTGAATTGAAGCTTCCCAACGCCTACCGAAGTATCTTGGTGTGGAGCGTAACAAGGAGGTATAGTAAAACTTGTCTCACGATGCCAACATCCGTAATTTCCCTCTGCCAACTCATCTGTTGGGGTTGTATAGGAGTCAACCGCTCCTGAACTAGCCGCTACTATCGTATCTCCTCCTTTAGAGACTTGGACTACTCTAGGAATATCGCACCAAAACAGATCATACTTTGGAATGTAGTCTGGATCGTGATTATTAAATTCCGCTCTTGTAAAAAATTCAATAAAGCGATAGGTTCCTGCTGGAAGTCTATATGTTTTCCCATTAGGATCGACCAATCCATTATAGGCTGGTCTATCCATATAGATCCCCTCTTTTGATGTAAAATACCACGCATTGGCCTCATTTGGATCTTCTAGACTGTATGCTTCGATACATACCCCATAAGCTACTTTAAAAGGCAAATATTGACTAAAAATATGCCCTACACCTGGCCAAAAGGTCACTGCGCCTATGACTGAGATTTTACCTACCTTTTGATCCCAATCATTCAAGCCAAACATATCCCACGTACCTAGAGTATAATAAGAAAAATGTCGAATTGATGCGACAACTTTTCTTTTTGCCATATCTAAAGAGGAAGCGACCAATTTCCATCTATTGTGCTCTTGATCCCATGTAATAATTCCTACCACTTTATCCATATCCACATCTTGCGGAACGTGACCTGCCCCTAAAAAGAGTACCATTCCAAAAGTTAGAATCCAATTGTATATCAAGCAGCATAATTTCTGCCTGAAACCTTAGCTGGTGGTTGGTTGTTCAATGAACTGTGAGGTCGTTCGTAATTATAGTGATGGCGCCATTTTTCAATTATGGCTTGTGCATCCCTGCGATTGTAAAACCACTCCCTGTTCAAGCACTCATCCCTGAATTTGCCGTTGAAACTTTCCACATAGGCATTCTGCCAAGGTGAGCCTGGCTTGATGAAAGCCGGACCTATCTTATTATCTGTCAGCCATTTGATAAGGGCATTGGCTGTAAACTCCGGGCCATTGTCACTACGGATAAATTGTGGTTTGCCATGCAGTGTCATCAGCCTGCTTAGGGTATCGATAAGATGATGTGTTCGAATGGAAGCAGCTACTTCTAATGCCAAGCACTCTCTGGTGTATTCATCTACAACAACGAGGATTTTCAGCTTCTGTCCATTAGCAGCACGGTCACTGACAAAGTCGTAACTCCAGACATGATTAGTATGTTTGGACTGCAGTTTGATTGGGTCATTACCCGGCCGCTTTCTTCGCGGTCTCTTTTTTGGCAGTTGCAGATTTAGCATCTTCCATATGCGATAGATACGCTTGATATTGACACTCTCCCCAAGTTCCCAGCCAAGCATTACACCGATTCGACGATAACCGAAACGAGGATACTTCTCGCTGAGTTTTTTGACTTTTTCTGCAAGCTCTTGATCTTTGTTAGGCTGTTGATGCTTATAGTTCATACTTGACCTGCTAATGCCGATCTCTTTGCATGCCCGCCACTTGGATACATTTCTTGAAAGCATCATCTTCACTGCTTCACGCTTTTGGGCGGGCGTTACCACTTTTTTTCTACGACATCCTTCAGTGCATCGTTGACAAGAATTTGCTCTGCCAGCAGCTTCTTGAGCTTAGCGTTTTCCGCTTCGAGCTCTTTGAGTCGCTTTACCTCAGAAACTCCCATACCTCCATACAATTTCTTCCAACGATAGAATGTCGTATCGGATATGTTGTACTTACGAATAACTTCCTGATCTGTCTGCGATCGCTCTGCCTCTTGCAAAATCTTAACGATCTGCTCTTCTGTAAACCGTTTCTTCATTTTCTGCTTCCTTTGGTTAGAAATTATACTCTAACTTTGAAAGTGGTCTGATTTTTGGGGTGCAGGTCAGATCTACTGGTAAAAACAAGGCCGTTGTCACTTCTCAGCACGATGGGCTTTTGTAATCTTTTCAGTTTACCGAAACGATAGATCAACCCTTCTTGCAGAGCAGCCTCTGCCGTAGTAGACTTGCCGCTTGATGAGAGTCTAAATCCAACAATCTCTCTGGTGCAAGTATCAATCACAGCCGCTAATGTAGACCAGCCATCTTTGCCACACCATACTCTTGTCATATCGATTGCCCAGCGTTCATCGGGCGCCAAACTCTTTGATGGCATTGCCTGAGCTCTGGGTCTGTGCCCTTTTGCTCTTTTTCGTATTTGCCATCCTTTTAGCTGTAATATACGCTGTACCGATTTTTTATTGAATCCGGTTACAAGGGCGATACGTCTGTAGCCATAGGTTTGAAATCTTTCTATTGCCTCTTTAATGCGTTGGAGTCTCTTTTCATCAATTTGCGGCCTCCTCTTTTTAGGCTTATAATAAAAGCTCCTTCTTGCTATTCCAAACAGATAGCAAAGTTTTGTGATGCTCATCTCTTATAGCCTTGTGCTATCATCTCGCTTTGTACTTGCATCACATCTTCTTTTTGTACAGAGCGTCGTACTTTTTTAATGCAACATTCTCCAATGTCAGTTCTCCTATGACAGCCTTCATCTCTTTAATTTGCTCTTCATATATTGCCGCTATATCTTTTGGTCTTGCCCTCAATTGATTCTCCATGCCTCTTCTTGCATCCTCTATCCACTCTTCGATCTGGGCAGGTGTGAGATCATATTTTCGTGAAACTTCCACAATCGTTGCTTTTCCTTGAAAAATATCCATCACTATTTGGGCTTTCTTCTTTGCCGTAAATCTTTTGATATCGCTTTGCATGTTTTGCTCTTGGTTATTCACTTATGACCCCTCTTCTTCCTCTCTTTTTGTATTATACCCTGTGCAGTCGGGGTAGAGGTCAGTATAGAGACCTCGCCTTTTAAGGCGGGGAGGAGAA
>WGBC01000065.1 GCA_015494535.1 Nitratiruptor sp.
CGATCATCAAAAATCGCCACTTGCAAAAAGCCATAATCAAAAGTGATCGCTTCTTTGTCGAGGGCTTCATGGTTGGAGCTGCTAGCCGCGCTTTTAAGCATAACTTGCGTACTCGAAGCTACAGAAGAGGCACTCTTGGCGCTTACGAAGCTACTTGATATGCCGCTTGCTTTACTGCTAGAACTCTCCCCGGGCAAGAAAAAGGGATCTATCCTAGCCATCAACATGGTTGCACAGACAAGCGGCATTATCGTTTTTTTCATTACTCAGGCTCCACTTCTTTTAATTCGAAATACTCTTTTTGCAAGCGGGCATTCTCTCTTTTGAGATACTCGATACTACGCTTAAGGTTTTTCTCTTGCACATGCAGCCTATAGAGCACCTCGACAGAATTTGTACCAAAAAGCAAAAAACCTATATATACGCCTAGCAGCACCACTATAATCACCATCGCTGCGTAGCGCAGCGTGCTGGCTAGCCAACCATGTTTTTTGAAGGAGTCGGCTAGCTCTTCGGGTCTATATGCCATTATTTACCAAACAGCTCTTTGCCTATGTATTCAGGGTAGATGAGATCGCGCTCAATCTCCAAAAGCCTATTGTATTTTGCCGTCCTCTCGCCTCTTGCAGGAGCACCCGTTTTGATTTGAGCAGTATTGAGCGCCACCGCAAAATCTGCGATAAAGGCATCTTCGCTTTCACCGCTTCTGTGGCTCATGACACAGTTGTAGCTGTTTCTTTGAGCGAGCCTCACCGTTTGCATTGTCTCAGTGACGCTTCCTATCTGGTTTGGCTTGATGAGAATCGCGTTGGCGATGCCTCTTTCAATCCCTTCAGCCAAAATCGCTTTGTTGGTCACAAAGAGATCGTCACCCACTAGTTGGATTTTATCGCCTAGCTTCTCGGTCAAAATCTTCCAGCCATCCCAATCATCCTCTGCCATGCCGTCTTCAAGAGAGACTATTGGGTATTTTGCCACCAAGCCAGCATAATAGTCCGCTAGCTCTTCGCTGCTGAGCACCTTGCCATCGCCTTTGAGCTCATATTTGCCATCTTTGTAGAATTCACTGCTTGCCGCATCTAGAGCAATTGCTATCTCTTCGGCCGGTTTGTACCCAGCTTTCTCGATTGCTCTAAGGATGTACTCGATTGGCTCTTCGTTGTTTTTGAAATTTGGCGCAAAGCCGCCTTCATCGCCAAGTGCCGTAGGATGTCCCTCGCTTGCAAGAAGTTTCTTGAGTGTATGGTAGATCTCGCTACTAGCTCTGAGAGCCTCTTTGAAATCGTCAAAACCCGTTGGCATGATCATATACTCTTGCAAATCCACATCATTATCGGCATGTGCGCCGCCATTGATGATGTTGAGCATTGGCGTTGGCATAACCACACCATTGGATCCACCAAGATAGCGATACAGTGGCATATGAAGGCTCTTTGCCGCGGCTCTCGCCACCGCCATGGAGACACCTAGCACCGCATTTGCGCCAAGCTTGGAGTAGTTTTCAGTCCCATCGAGCTCTTTCATAATAGCATCAATTTCGGCTTGATTGTATGGACTAAGCCCTACAAGCTCATCCGCAATTGCTACTTCCACGTTTTCGCAAGCCTTAAGCACTCCCTTGCCACCAAAGCGCTCATCTCCATCCCTTAGCTCCAAAGCCTCTCTTTTACCGGTGCTTGCCCCGCTTGGCACAATGGCGCTTGCTACTGTGCCATCACTCAAAATCACCGTAGCTTTTACCGTAGGATTGCCCCTGCTGTCCAAAACCTCTTGTGCAACTATATTGTCAATGTAAGTCATCTATTCTCCTTTACTCTTCTACCATTTCATTTTCTGGAACGATCATGATGCTATCATCGATACCCATCGCTTTTTTGATTTCATTCTCAATCTCTTTAGCTACCTCTGGATGCTCTTTGAGATAGAGTTTGGCGTTTTCCCTGCCTTGTCCAAGCTTGATATCTTTGTAGCTAAACCAGCTACCACTCTTATCAATGATATCAAGTTTCACGCCATAATCGATAAGCTCACCCTCTTTACTAATTCCTTCTCCAAACATAATGTCAAATTCCGCTTGCCTAAATGGAGGAGCTACTTTATTTTTGACAACCTTGGCCCTAACTCTGTTGCCGATATTGTTTTCACCTTGTTTAAGCGTCGCAATACGTCGTACGTCGATACGCACGGAAGCGTAGAATTTGAGAGCATTTCCACCAGTGGTCGTCTCTGGCGTGCCATAGCCCATGGAACCGATTTTCATCCTGATTTGGTTGATGAAAATCACTGTGGTATTCATCTTGTGCAGCACGCCTGTGAGTTTGCGTAGAGCCTGGCTCATGAGCCTCGCTTGCAAGCCCACGTGAGCATCGCCCATTTCACCCTCAATCTCCGCTTTTGGCGTAAGGGCCGCCACGGAGTCCACCACTATCACATCCACGGCCCCGCTTCTAGCTATCGTTTCTACGATATCGAGAGCCTGCTCGCCAAAATCTGGCTGGCTTACCAAGAGATTTTCCACATCCACGCCAAGATTTTTGGCATAATACACGTCCAACGCATGTTCTGCGTCAATAAATGCCGCAATTCCTCCCTCTTTCTGGGCTTCTGCGATTATTTGCAAAGCAAGCGTAGTCTTCCCGGAACTCTCCGGCCCATAGATTTCTATAATTCGCCCCTTTGGCACGCCGCCAATGCCAAGAGCCAAGTCAAGCCCCAACGAGCCGGTGCTAATCGCGGCGATTGGCTCTATCTCTTTCTCGCCGAGCTTGACCAAAGCACCTTTGCCAAACGCTTTATCAATCTGCTTAATGGCAAGCTCTAGCGCTTTTTGCTTATTTGGATCCATTATCACCTCTTTAGAAAAATTTGTGTTATTTTAGCTTTTTTTAAGTAAAATATCTATAAAAATCAAAGACCAAGATAACAAAGGTAAGCAATGTCCACATACACCGTCGCCCACTCTCCAGACGCAGACGATATATTTATGTTTTACGCCATTGCCTTTGGGTGGGTAAGCGATTCTGCCATCAAACTCACAAATGTAGCTTTGGATATAGAGACGCTCAATCAAGAGGCACTGCAAAATACATACGATATCAGCGCCATTAGCTTCGCTCTCTATCCAAAAATCCGCAATGAATACGCACTGCTGCGGACTGCCGTAAGCTTTGGCGAGGGGTATGGGCCAAAACTTATCAAAAAAAAGGGCAAAAGACTCAAAAGAAACTTCAAAGTAGCCCTCAGCGGTGCTCATACCACCAACGCTATGCTTTTTCGCATCGCCTATCCAGAAGCTCGCATTGTCTATATGAACTTTTTACAAATTGAGCAAGCAGTTATTGATGGCAAGGTAGATGCTGGGGTTTTGATTCATGAATCGATCCTCGATTTTAACGAAGAGTTGGAAGTAGAGAGAGAACTTTGGGATATTTGGGTGGAGCTTGCCAAAGAGGATCTCCCATTGCCGCTGGGAGGCATGGGGCTGAGAAGATCAATCCCGCTCAACAAAGCGATTACCATAGAAAAGATGCTAACAAAAGCAGTAAAAGTGGCAAATGAACATAAAGAACTGCTCTCAAAGATGCTCCTTGAGAGAAATCTAGTTCGCATCGAGGATGAAAAATTGCAAAAGTATCTCAACCTCTATGCCAACGAAAACTCGATCACCATGAGCGAAAAGCAGCTTCAAGCCCTTGATAGGCTTTTTGCTATCGGGTTTGAACATGGCTTTTACGATTGTCCCATCAAAGCCAAAGATTTCCTTATCCCACTTGAATACGAAGAGCTTCGCAACCAATGAAAAAAGTTATCGACTTTTCACGCTACTCCTCCATCAAAATCGGTCCCCAAGTAGCTGTTGAGGTGATAGAAAGGATCGATCCAAACTACGAAAACTTCTTTCTCATCGGAGGTGCTAACAATCTGCTACTCTCTCCCACTCCTCCACCTCTAGCAATCCTTGGCAAACGTTTCGATTACATTCGCATCGAAAATGATGAGATCATTATTGGAGCTCGCACACCAACGGGCAAAGTGGTAAGCTTTGCTAAGCGCAATAATTTGGCTGGCTTTGAGTTTTTAGCCAAACTTCCCGGCACCATTGGGGGGGCTGTAAAGATGAACGCTGGGGTGAAAAAGTATGAGATCAAGGACGTTTTGCTCTGGGTACGCACTCATAAGGGCAAAATTCCCGCTAGCAAACTGGGACTTTCATATCGCACAAGCAAGATCGATAGCATCGTCTATGAAGCGGGATTTAGGCTTCAAAGAGGCTTTAATAGCGAACTTTTGCAAAAACTTCTACAACTTCGCACCAACCAACCCAAAGCCCCCAGTGCCGGAAGCATCTTCAAAAACCCTCCAGGCGATTTTGCGGGGCGCCTCATCGAAGCGGTAGGACTTAAAGGCAAAAGAATCGGAAATATGGCGATTAGCGATATGCACGCAAACTTTTTGATCAATCTAGGCGACGGCAC
>WGBC01000066.1 GCA_015494535.1 Nitratiruptor sp.
CAACAATATCATAGTGCTTAGCCATGGCAAGCTTGTATGCCAAGGAGCGCACGAAGCGCTGCTGCAAACCTGTCAACACTACAAAGAGCTATACAAGGAGTAACATGGATTATCAAACGATTAAAAATATTCTTTTTCGTTTTGAGCCAGAAACTGCTCACCACATCGCAGAGACGGTTTTTGAGATGCTTGGCTTTTGCCCCTTTTGTCTGGAGTTTTTGCAAAAGCGCTATTTGATTGAAGATGAGAGGCTCACCCAAAATCTGCTTGGCACCACCTTCAAAAACCCAGTAGGCCTCGCAGCTGGCTTTGATAAGAATGCCACAATGGTAAAAACATTGCACGCCCTTGGCTTTGGCTACATTGAGGTTGGCACCATCACGCCAAAACCCCAAGAGGGCAACCCAAAGCCTAGGCTCTTTCGCTACCCCAAATATGAATCATTGCAAAATGCAATGGGATTTAACAATGAAGGGGCTGCAATTATCAAAGAGCGCCTCAAGCGCATCTATCCAGCAAGCTTTCCAATAGGCGTAAATATTGGCAAAAACAAAACTACACCCCAAGAGAGGGCTTTAGAGGATTACAAATTTTTGATACAAACTTTTAAAGATCTTAGCGACTATCTGGTTATTAACATCTCCAGCCCCAATACCCCAAACCTAAGAGATCTGCAAAATGAGCAGTTTATTGGCGAACTTTTTGCCATGGCAAAAGAGATGACAGACACGCCAATTTTACTTAAAATTGCTCCCGATATGAGTGAAAAAAATGCCATTACGCTTTGCCAAAGGGCTGTGGAGTCTGGAGCTAGCGGCATTATCGCTACCAATACCTCTATCGATTACTCTTTGCTGCCAAGAGCCAAAAATTTTGGTGGGATCAGCGGCAGAGTGATAAAAGAGAAAAGTTTTAGTATTTTTAAAGCGATTGCAAAGGAGCTTTTTGGTAAAACTACACTTATTAGCGTAGGTGGGATCGATAGTGCCCAGGAGGCATATAGGCGCATCAAAGCTGGAGCAAATCTTGTGCAGATTTACAGCGCTTTTATATTTCAAGGTCCAAAACTCATAAAAGAGATTAACAAAGGTTTGATAAGATTGATGCAAGAAGATGGATTTCACTCAATCAGCGAAGCAGTAGGAGCAGATCTTTGATGAAAAAACTTCTAAGTATATTTTTGATAGTTGGAGGATTGATGGCTAGTAGTTTGCCAAAACATTACGAAAGCACACTTAAAAATGGGATGAAAGTTGTAGTAATCCCGATGCACAATGGCACTGAGGTGATCTCTGTTGATATTTTCTATCGGGTTGGCAGCCGCAATGAGGTGATGGGCAAAAGTGGCATTGCCCATATGTTAGAGCATCTCAATTTCAAATCTACCAAAAACCTTAAAGCGGGAGAATTTGATGAGATTGTCAAAAGCTTTGGAGGCGTGGACAACGCCTCAACAGGCTTTGATTATACCCACTACTTTATCAAATGCTCATCCAAAAATCTTGACAAATCTTTATGGCTTTTTGCTGAGCTTATGGCAAATCTCAAACTTGATCAAAAAGAGTTTGCTACTGAGAGAGAGGTGGTGGCTGAAGAGAGGCGTTGGCGCACAGACAACAACCCAATGGGCTATCTCTACTTTCGCCTCTTTAACAACACCTTCATCTACCACCCCTACCACTGGACACCTATTGGCTTTATGCAAGATATTTTGCACTGGAGTATTGAAGATATAAGAGACTTTCATCGCACCTACTATCAGCCAAAAAATGCGATTTTGGTAGTAGCAGGCGATATTGATAAAGAAAAAGTCTTTGAGCTAGCCAAAAAGCACTTTGAAAAGATTCAAAACTGCTGCGATATTCCAAAGGTACACCAAATCGAGCCACCCCAAGATGGAGCAAAACGCATAGTGCTCAATCGAGACTCTCAAGTGCAGATGTTAGCGATTGCTTTTCATATTCCAAACTTTCAAAGCCCAGATCAAGTGGCTTTAAGCGCCATATCCGAGCTTCTTAGTAGCGGAAAATCGAGCAGACTCTATCAAAAGCTTGTAGATGAGAAGAAGATGGTC
>WGBC01000067.1 GCA_015494535.1 Nitratiruptor sp.
AAAAGTATGTGATGAAATTCCCGCCAATTGAGGCAATTGAAGATAACAATCTTTTAGATCTTTTTGTCAAAGAGGCATGGAACGCCAAGAGGCTCAAAGCCGGCTTCTTTCCAAAAGCCGTTATTCCAAAAAATAGAAGCTATCGCTACTACATCATGGAATATATCGAGGGAGAGAGTCTTGCTAGCCGCATTGCCAAACGCCCGATTCACATAGACGAAGCCATATATTTAGCAAAATTCTTGCTCAAAGCCAGCCAGTATCTACTCAAATTCAATCTTGTGCATGGCGACATCAAGCCAGAAAATATCATCATCACCAAAAGGCATGGCAAAGAGGTGTTTAAGCTTGTGGATTTCGGTTCTATTGTAGAGATCTTTTCTCTTACCAATAGAGCTGGCACGCCAAGCTATTTGGCTCCCGAGCGTTTTAGCGGCGCTCCGATTAGCGAAAGTACGGAGATTTTTGCCATTGGCGTAACGCTCTATCAAGCCCTCACCACCAAATACCCTTATGGGGAGATTGAACCTTTTCAAACGCCAGTATTTAAACAGCCAAAACCTTTGCGCCAGCTCAACAAAAAGGTACCCTCTTGGTTTGAATCCATCATCATGCGCGCTATTGAAAAAGATAAAGATCGCCGCTACGCACACTATAGCGAGATGGATTATGAGCTTGCAAACCCTCAAAAAGTCAAACCCTATTTCAACCCAGAAGCTTCCTTGATAGAGCGCGAGCCTGTGAGGGTATATAAAACGGCGTTTATACTCTCTTTTGTGCTGAATATGATCCTGATTTTTATGTTGCTCAAATAATAGGCAGCAAATTTTTGACAATTTCTATACAATAAAATAAAAAAAGAGGTAAAATCTCTCGAGCATTGCGAGAGCGAGTACGTCAGAAGCGTATAAAAAGTCGCACCCAACCCAAAGGGTAGCAAAGCACCTGTGAGCGAAAGATTGCTTTTTTTTAGGAGACTTGATGAGTGCAGTTGAAAGTTTTATAAACTACAAAGCAAAAACCGGCATGCAGTGCGGCAACTACTCCATAGACCTGCCGCCGCTGAGCGAAGGGGAGCAGTACCGCTTCCATTTTGATGCTACTAAGTGTATAGGATGCCACTGTTGCGAGGTAGCCTGCAATGAGCAAAACAACAATCCAGCTGAAATTAAGTGGAGAAGAGTTGGAGAGGCTGAGGGCGGAGAGTTTCCAAATACCTTGCAGCTTTTTTTGTCTATGAGCTGCAACCACTGCATCGATCCAGCATGCCTTAAAGGCTGCCCTACAAATGCATATGAGAAGATGGATAACGGCATCGTCTTTCACCACGATGAAGTCTGCATAGGATGCCAATACTGCACCTGGAACTGCCCTTATGACGTACCCATCTTTCACGAAGAGCGCCACATCGTCACCAAATGCCATATGTGCTACGATCGTATCGAGGCCGGACAGACGCCGGCGTGCGTGCAGGCCTGTCCGGAGGGCGCCATCGAGATAGAGGTCGTCAACAAGAATGAATGGCTAAGCGGTGCCATCGACAAAGAGGGCAACGCCCCCGGCCTCGTGGATGCCCGCATCACCCAGTCTACCACCCGCTGGACGCTGCCAGAAAACATGCCCAAGCTCACTCCTATGGACAAAGATCTCGTCAAACCTGCTCACAAAGAGCTGCCGCTCGTTTTTATGACGGTGCTAACGCAAGTGAGCCTCGTTGGCTTTATCGCCCTCTTGCTTGGCGACATTGCCTCTAAATTTACGAATCTCCCAGAACCGAGCTTCATAATGGCTTTTATCGTCTTTGCACTTAGCGCCATCGGTTTGCCGCTCTCTGCACTGCACCTTGGTCGCCCCATTTTGGCGATGACGGCAATGAAAAACATTAAAACTTCTTGGCTAAGCCGTGAAGCTTTGGCGCTTGGACTTTTCACCGGTGGGATGACGCTCACTGCGGCTCTGTACTATTTCGGTATCGATGGCTTTTTTCGCATCTTTGTGGAGCTCATTACGGTAGCCATGGGGATCTACGGCATCTACGCACAGTCCATGATCTATCGCGTGCCGGCTAAGCCTACCTGGAATCGCGTCACTACCACATACCGCTTCTTTGCTACGGGCTATATCGCCGCTTCGCTCTTGGCGGCCATCGCACTTTTCGAAAAAGAGCCAAACGTGGCCAATATCTTGCTTGCTATCGCGATACTGCTTGGCAGCATCCAGCTCTACCTCTTCATAGAATCGCAACGCTTTTATGAGAAAAAAAGCAACTATGCTTATCAGATAGAGCGCGCCCAAAAGCTTTTGGAAAACGAATTTCGACCGCTCTACCACTTTCGCAGAGTTTCACTCCCACTTGCTGCTCTGCTCTTGCCGCTCTTTGGACTTATTGCCATCAATGCGGGATCGGTGGGCTTTGGATTTTTGTTTACCGCAACTGCGGTGATACTCGGATTTGCTAGCGAATTTATAGGACGGCTGCTCTTTTATAGCACCGCCATCAAAACAGGAATGCCCGGCAACTTCTTTGCCGGCAGCCAAAGGGGATGAGATGATTAAAAAAATAAAAGATTTTTTGGGACTTGATATCAAAGAGGATAAATACGCTCTCGTAGACGACCCGGTCTTTGGTAAGATCGCCAAAGCCAAAAAACCGGATTTTTGGGTTAAATCGACCTGCGGCTACTGCGGCGTAGGGTGCGGGCTCTACATCGGCGTCAAAGATGGAAACGCCACTTACACCAAAGGCGATCCAGCCCATAACGTGAACTTAGGCACGCTCTGTCCCAAGGGACTTAGCGAGCATCAAATGCTCTACGCCGACAATCGCGTCTTGGTGCCAAAAATCAAGAAAAACGGCAAGCTTACGGATGTGACCTGGGATGAAGCTTTTAGCTACACTGCCAACAAATTTAAAGAGATCCAAGAAAAGTATGGCAAAAAAGCCGTCGCCGTCATCTCCACCGGGCAGCTGCTGACCGAAGAGTTCTACGCTCTTGGCAAGTTCGTGCAATTGGGACTACAGACCAACAATTATGACGGCAACACTACGCTCTGTATGGCTAGTGCGGTAAGCGGCTACAAGCAAAGTTTTGGTAGTGATGGTCCTACTGGTAGCTACGAAGATATCGCCAAAGCCGAGGCGGTCTTTGTCATAGGGGCAAATCTAGCAGATAATCACCCCATCATCGTGCATCATCTGACGAAAAACCGAAAAAACAAAAAAATAGTAGTCATCGACCCTCGCCGCTCCAAAACCAGCCAACTGGCCGACATCTACGTGCCTATCAAGCCACGCACGGACTTGGCGCTCCTTAATGGCCTCGCCTACATCATCTGGGAGC
>WGBC01000068.1 GCA_015494535.1 Nitratiruptor sp.
ATAACTACGCCGATGCCAAGGAGGCTGGCTTTGATTATCCCCTAGATTTTCGGTACTACAATCTTTTGCTTTACAAAATAGTGCAAACTAGCGGCTCCAACAGGGTGAGACTGCAAGAGCCAAAATTTTTGAACGACAAAGTCATAGAGGTGCCCATTGAAGTCTTTAAGCCAGAGATTGGCACAGAGGATATGGCCTACTACATTGCCGCCTTTGGCGTGAGTAAAGATGTGGAAAAAGTGATTTTCGATGTTAATGGAAAAATAGATTTTGTGCCTCTTGCCATGATAGATTGCAATGGCGAACCAGAAGCTCCAGTTTGTGGTAAGAAACAGATTGAGTGCATAACAGCCCCATGTGAGCCACTCATACAAACATATCGCAATTACTGCGAGTTAAAAGCCGATTCCCAAGCCAAATTCTTACATTTTAGCAACTGTTTGGAGAAAAAGGAGATCAACGCCTCTCTCGTGGCCGAAGCGGTATGGAAGAAAGGCGTCACATTGGCGTGCGAACTTCAATCAAAGAGGCCTAATCTCTTCTTTTCGCCCCTTAGTATCTATGCGACGATGCAGATGCTTTATGTGGGGGCGAATGGCGAGAGCAGAAGCGAGCTTGCTGTCTTTTTGGGAGCTAAACCAAATGTAGACATCGTCTCCTCGTTTGCAAAATTTTTGTATGACTTTGATGCGAGATCCACAAGCTTTGTAATGCAAAATAGCGCATGGGCGGAGCGATCCTATAAAATCTACAAAAGCTACCGCTACATGCTGCAAGATCAACTCCAAGCCCACTTTGCCTCCGTTGATTTTATGCACAATTTCAAACAAGCCAGAGAGGAGATTAACGACTGGGTAGCAGCTGCCACCAATGATAGGATCAAGGATCTTTTGCCACCTGGCAGTGTAGATAGCTATACAAGGCTTGTGCTAGTGAATGCGCTCTTTTTCCAGGGCGAGTGGCAAAAGGCCTTTGAAGAGACGAAGCAAGAGAGCTTCCACGCGCCCAACAAGAGGCTCGAAGTGGCAATGATGCGGCAAAAGGGTAGTTTTTTTATGGTGGAAAACGAGAGCTTCAAGGCGCTGCAGCTGCCATATAAAGAGGGCAATCTTAGCATGTGGCTATTTTTGCCACAAGATGTGGGAGTTGAGGCTCTTTTGCAAAGTTTGCACGCTGTATCTTTGCAAGAACTTGAAAGGTGCAAAGAAGAGAGAGAAGTTTTCCTCAAGCTCCCGCGTTTTGCTTTTAGCTGGGGAAGTTATGAACTCAAAAGCGCTCTTCCTTTGCGCAAAATCTTCGATCCCAACCAAGCCGACTTTTCTTTGATGGCGCCAAAGGGTAGGCTCTATGTTAGCGGCATCTATCACAAGGCTTTTATCCAAGTGGACGAAAAAGGAAGCGAATCGGCGGCCGCAACGGGTGCTGTTGTGGGCATAACAGAGACTCCTATGTATGAAGAGTTTTTTTGCGATAGGCCTTTTTTCTTCGTGATTGCTCATAAGTCCACGCCGCTTTTTATGGGGGTGGTGCGAGAGCCTTAAGCCTGCCTCCATAGCAGGCAAAGCTCAAGATCCATCTCGCTTTTGCGCGGCTTTATGTAGAACTCTTGGATCTCAAAATTTTCTATATCGTATTGCTGGGCGATCTCTTCGCTTTTGGCTTCGAGTTCCTCTTGGAGTTCCTGCATTTGTTGCTTGATTGCTTCAATTTGCTCTTCGATCATCTCTACATCGTTGTACTCGCCATAGGCTCTTCTGGCTTTGGAGATGGCAGAGCCCGCTTTGGCGATGGTAGATGATTTGATGCGTTTTCTGCCAAACAAGGAGTCTAGCAGCGTCATACCAAGTGTAATGATGGTGTCAGTGGTTTTAGCTTTTGCTTGATCTTTCTCTTTTTCCAGGCGCTGCTGAGCTTTGAAAAGCTTTTGCTCCAATCGCTCAAATTTTTTTTTGAAGCGCTCTTGCAATTTGTCGATTGCCTCTTGCTGTTTTTGGCGAAGCAGATCGTTGGCTCGCTGGCGAAACTGCTCGAGCGTTTCATTTGGCCTTGAAGTGATACGCAGCTTCGGTATCTTGTAGAGCACGAACCTCTCTTGCATATAGAGGCGGTTTTTTATCTCTTTTTGTAAAGCAGCCGATGATTTAAAATCCAAAAAGGATATTGGTAACGGTGAGTAGGATGAGTTGCTTGGCGCTTTTTGGATAAATTCTTTTTCTTCGCTCTCTTCGCAAGGGTTATCCAAAAAGTTCTCATCAAGCTCTATCTCGCAAGCGATTTCGCGTATTTCATCCACCCCTTTTGCAGCACTGAGATAGTGCAAGTGGGCTTTGATGTAAAGATAGGGTACAAATTTTATTTCCTCGGCTTGGTAATTGTAAATGTCGTAGCACTCCAGGATGGAAAATGGCACAACCGGCTTTGCATTGTGCGTCATCGCCGGCTTGGTGTGGGACGGTTTTTGTGTAAGATGCTCTTTCTTTGGCTCCATCAAGCGGCGCACCTCATCTTTGCTGAGAGGCCCTTTGAGGTAGCTGAGCACCCATCTTGTTTTAAAAAGCTCAATGGAGTCTTTATGGATGGAGCGCAGCAGGAAGACCCTTTTGGGCAAGTTGCTCAAAATTGAGGCAATTGCGCTTTTCTCCAGGCTTTGGTCGGAGCTTTTGAGTAGACCATTAATCACGCGCTCAATGTCTTGTTTGGTCTGCAACCTGCCCAAAAACCACGTGCCTATATTGGCAAGCCCTTTGTAATCCAGATCCACTGGGTTTTGGGTGGAAAGAACTATGCCAAGCCCGTATGCGCGAGCTTGTTTGAGCAAGAGCAGCATTGGCTCTTTTGATGGCGGATTGGCGTTGGGAGGGAAAAAGCCAAAGATTTCGTCCATGTATAAAAGCGCCCTCAGAGCGGAGGTACCGCTTTGGCGTCGCATCCAAGAGATAAGCCTATTGAGCAAGAGCGTGACGAAAAACATACGCTCTTTGTCGTTGAGATGCGCGATGTAGAGAATGGAGATTTTTGGTTTGTCGCCGCTAAAAAGAAGATTCTCTATCGAAAGCGGCTCTCCCTCTAACCAAGTGCTAAAGGATGGACTAGAGATGAGGTTGTTGAGCTTGAGGGCGAGTTGCATCCTTTTGCTTCTAGGATAAAAGCTTTCAAGGCTCAACACTCCGATCTTTTTAAAAGGAGGTGTGATGATAGCAGCTATAATTTTTTCCAGCGAAAGAGATTCCCCTTTTTTCCAGTAAAAATCGAAAATGTTTGCCAGCAAAACCGCATCAATCTCCTCGTAGTCCTCTTGCATGAGCGCTAAGAGGCTTGAAGCGCTGGAGCTAAGAAGCTGCGCGTAGCTCTCAATGTCTTCTTGGAAATCTTTGGGAGGCGCTTCGAAACCGCTCAGAACCGATAGCGGGACACCTGCGCTGCTGCCGGGCGTGAAGATTACAAACTCTGCACTCTCTTTGAGTTTTTTGACGCGGCTAACATCTTGATGAAAGCTCTCGATCCCCTTGCGCCACATCGAAGCTATCTTTTGGGCATACTCTTGTAGGCTTAGCCCCTCTTTTTGGGCTTGGAACGGATCGACCCACTCCATGAAGTCTTTGGGATTAAGATCCTCAAAAGCTAGCAAGAGATTGCCCATATCGCCTTTGGGATCTATGACGATGGCAGGGATTTTGTCGATTGCGGCTTCTTCCAATAGTCCAATGCCAAGCCCCGTTTTGCCGCTACCGGTCATCCCGATAATTGCGGCATGGGTGGTAAGGTATTTGTTCTTTAAAAGCTCTAATACTCCTGTCTCTTTGCCCTTTTCATCGACTTGTTTGCCAAGATAGAAAAGGCCTAACTTTTCGAATATTTCTTGCATTAGATATAGAGAGAATCTTTTTTGAAGTGTTTGACAAGAAAGTAGTAAAAGAGCGCTCTATATTTGTTGCGGTTCGAGCTTCCCATCTTTTCACATACCTCTCCGATGGCTTTATCGAGCTCTTCGTCGCTTTTGTCAAGACCCAATTTCATTTTCAAAAAGTTGTTGCGCACTCTCTCAAGCTCGCTTTTGCTACTGCACGATACGGTCTCAGAGTCTTTTCGATAGATTGAGGGTCCTAAACTTTTAGTAATTTTTTCCAAAAGTTGTTCATCGAAGTTAGGTTCGATCTCTCTCATTTTCTCTTTGTATAGTGCGATTTTTTCGTCAAGTTTGCTCATCGCCGCTCCTTTTAGATAATTTTAAGATTAACTTAATCAATTATACTTATAGAAAACTTTTTTAAAGCTTAAATTATGCTAAAATTATATGATGAAAAAAGAAAAAGATCTTCTTATCTGTCCTCGCTGTTTTACCGTGCACAAGAAGCTGCCACTTTCCAAGCGGCATGAAGCGCGATGCCAAAGGTGTAACGAGGTGCTGCTGCGAGGGTGCGATACGCTAGAGTGGCGAGTATTGGCACTGAGTATCAGTGCATTGATATTTTTGGGATTGGCTCTGGCTTTTCCCCTTGTGGATATAGATTTAGGCGGGGTAAGTAGCTCGTTGAACATGATTGATGCCATTAGCAAGCTCTGGGGGGATGGGTATCTGTTTATTGCCATTTTTGCGCTTTTCGTGCTTGTGCTCTTTCCTCTTTTACTCATGGGAACTCTTTTGATAGTGAGTATCGCCATGATATTAAGGCGTAAAAGGCTAGCGCGCAATCTTTTGATTTTGGCGACGACATTGAGCCACTGGAGCATGCTCGATATCTTTTTCGTCTCCATTTTGGTAGCACTTGTGAAGATCTACGAATATGCACAGATACGATTCGATATTGCCTTCTTGGCGCTGGCACTTTTCGTGTTCATAGAGATCTACCTTACGCGCTATATCAAGCTTGAGTGGTATTGGGAGCGTTGGGAGCGGCTATGAGATATATTCGTTGCAATTTTTGTGGAGCCACCAATCTGCGTAGCAGGGATCTTTGCAGGAGGTGTGGTGGCAAAATCGCTATCAATCCCAAAAGTTCTTTACAAACCGCCTTTGCATTTTTAGTAGCTGCCATTATTTTCTACATTCCAGCAAATATCTATCCTATTCTTGAGACCAGCAAATTTGGAACTCCTGAGGCCAGTACCATTTTAGAGGGAGTCATTGCGATGTATAAGGCTGGGGATTATCCTGTGGCTATGATTATTTTTATTGCATCTGTCTTGATTCCTATTTTGAAATTTATTGTACTTTTTTATATTCTTTTTTCTCTTTGGCGAAAAAAATGCAAAAAACTTGAGCAAAAAATCTGGCTCTACCATCTCATCGAATTTACAGGCCCATGGTCTTTGATAGACGTTTTTGTTGTAGTGATACTCGTGGCTTTGATACACTTTAAAAATATAGCTATAATACCTGGCATTGGAGCCACATCATTTGCTTTGATGGTAGTGCTGACTATGATAAGCGCTCTGTCTATAGATGTACGCGTTTTAGGAGAGAAGTGTGAGAGATGATGAGATCGTAGAGGTAAAGATCAACAAAAAAGAGGTGAGCTTTTTCGTCTGGATTGTGCCGATTATCGCTTTGATAGTGGGTGGATGGATGATCTATCGCTATTACGCCAAAATGGGTCCTCAGATTGTGATCTATTTCAAAAACAGCGGCGGATTGGAGCCCAAACACTCCTTTATCAAATTTCGCGATGTGAAAGTTGGCGTAGTGGAGCGCATCGAGGTGCTCAGGCAAAAAGAGGGCGTGGCTGTGTATGCCAGAATCAACAAAGACGTGGAACCCTTTTTGAACGAGCATACCCGCTTTTGGATTGTGAAACCTGAGATTGGGCTTGGCAAAATCAGAGGGCTCGATGCGCTGGTGAGTGGATCATATATCCAGATGCAAGCAGAGCTTGGCGCCGAATCCAAGAGGGAGTTTCAAGGCCTTTTGGAGCCACCTTTGGAAGTTGGCGCAAAAGGGACCAACTTCAAACTCGTAGCCGACGACTCTTATGGCTTGGTGGAAGGTTTGCCAGTCTATTACAAAAGCGTCAAAGTGGGCAGTATCAAAAGAATCGATCTCTCTATAGATGGCAAAAGGGTCTTTATCTACGTTTTTATCAAGAAGCCTTACGATAGTTTCGTAAATGGTTCTACGAGATTTTGGAATCTCAAAGCGGTGGATTTCAAGATAGCGGAAGAGGGGATCAAGGTCAAAATGGGCTCTTTTACCCAGCTTCTTTTGGGTGGCATAGGTTTTGCTACCAAGGATTTGCAAGCTAAGCGCACGAAAGATCCTTTTTGGCTTTTTGCGAGTCAGCAGGAGGCTTTGCATAAGAGGCTGGGAAATAAAAACATTGCCTACAAACCTTTTATGATGCATTTTGGCAAAGGCGTGGGCTATCTGGAAGTAGGTGCGCCTGTGAAGCTGCAGGGATTTAATGTAGGTAAGGTTGTGGATATTCGATCCAAGCTGCAAGACAGAAGAATCGAAGCCGATGTGATAGCTAATATCGACGTGAACGCTCTGGGCGAATTGGATAGACTCGTGCGAGAGGGGCTCAAAGCCAAGCTCTCCTCGGCCAATATCTTGACGAAAAGTTTGTATGTGGATCTCGTCTTTGGCGACAAGCCTGGAAAATTGCAAAAAAAAGGCGCTTATTACGTATTGCCGACTCTCGACTATCAGGGCAATATGCTCTATGAGGAGATTTTGAAAATTTTGCAAAAATTGCAAAACTTGCCGATTGAGCGATCCCTCAACGCATTTTCTCATACACTCGAGATCAATGCCAAGCCTCTTCGCCGATCGCTGCAAGAACTTGCAAGCCTCTCCAAAGATATTCGAGCAATGCTTGAGTCCAACCAGACCAAAGCAATCCCATCCTCCATCAACCGATCGCTTATCTCTTTGCAAAAAACGCTGGACTCTTTCAACGCTCTTGCCAAAGGTTATGCAAAAGAGTCCGTCTTTGGCCATCAGCTCTCGGCCACCATGCGCGATATTGACAAAGCAAGTAAAGCGTTGCAAAAACTTTTGCTTAAACTTGAGAAAAAGCCAAACGCTTTGATATTTGGGGAGTAGATGCGTCTATTAGTAGTGCTATTTTTGCTTTTTGCCGGATGTGCCAATAAAAAGATCTACTACACGCCAGCTATTGGCATGCAAAGCTGCTGTGTTAGAAACATCGCTATCGGCGTTGAGGATGTGGAAGTACCGGATTATCTGCTCCAAGATCAGATTCTTGTCGAAAATGGAGAAAAGCGCTTCGTTGATATCAGCTTTTTGGAAGATCCAAGAGAGAGCCTGACAAATTCTCTTATAAAATTTTTGCAAAACTACTTCAAAAAAGCAAAAGTCTTCAACTACCCGTGGCAAGAGGATATAACACCCCAATGTATCGTATCTTTGCAAATCAATGAGATTTTTATAAAAAAAGGCGATCTCTTCATTGAAGCAACTTTACGGATAAATGACAAATTACAAAGCTTCAAGATTAGCCAGCATATCGAAGCATTGCCAAAAGCACTCGATGGCGCTTTTGAGAAGCTTTTTGCAGAGGTGGCTAAAGAGGTAGATAGATCTTGTCAATGAGCTCTTGGTATTCGGCCTTTGCATCGCTGTCGGCGGTGATTCCTCCACCGCTTCTATAGATAAGCGTATCTTTTTGCCTTTCGATATAGCGAATCATCACCGCACTATCGAGATTTTTGCCATCGAAGTAGCCAAAAACCCCCGTATAGAAATTTCTAGGCTCAAGTTCTACTCGATCTATAATGTGGCAAGTAGATCGTTTGGGCGTGCCCGTGACGCTGCCAGCCGGCAAGAGTTTAGTGAAGATTTCGCTAAGTCTTCTTGGCCAATCCTTTGG
>WGBC01000069.1 GCA_015494535.1 Nitratiruptor sp.
AAGCTTGCAAGATCTATCGCTTCGCTTGTGGAGTTACTACCGGCCCCTGCCATAACTTTGGTGGATGTGCCTTTGCACACCTCCACTGCGATCTCTATGCAGCGCTTATGTTCCTCATGTGAAAGCGTGGCGCTCTCACCCGTCGTACCTACTGGCACTACCACGTCAATAGCGTTTTCGATTTGGCGTTCGATGAGCTTAGCATATTTTGCTTCGTCTACTTTGCCATCTTTGAAGGGCGTAATTAAAGCGGTCATTGCGCCTTTGAGTTTTTCCATCTACTGTCCTTTTCTCAAAATCACTGTCGTGGAGTTTTTCTTGGTAAAATATTTTTTTGCAACATCTACTACATCTTTGATCTGTAGTTTATCGATATTTTCTTCATAATGCAAAAGCGGATCAATGTTGCCTTTTGCATAGTAATCCCCAAAGACTGAAGCAAGGGTGCTAGAGTTCTCAAGTGAAAAGATAAAATCCGCTTTTGTGTTGATTTTGATCTTTTCTAGTTCTTTTTGGTCGATTTTGCCCTCTTTTAGCTTTTCTATTTCACTCCAAATCTCCTTTTCGATCTCTTCTGCTGTAATTCCTGGGTTTGCTGTTGCCATGAAGAGAAAAAGTCCCGGATCTATGGTTTCAAAATTATAAGCATATATTTGATTGACCATCTTCTTCTCATCTACGAGCTTTTGGTAGAGCCTGCTTGATTTGCCGCTGCTAAGTAGCTCGGAGATGGCGTTTAGCGCTACTTGGTCTGGGCTTTTGAAGTTAGGAGTATGAAAAGCGATAGCTAGCATCTCTACTTGGGAGTCTCGATTGAGCACTATGCGCTTTGCGCCATCTTGGGGTGGCTCAATCTGGTGTACCTTTGGAATGTCGCAGCAGTTTGGAATCTTTTCAAAGTGTTTTTTAGCTAACTCAAAGACTTTTTCTTTATCAATGTCGCCGGCTACTACCAAAATAGCATTTTTTGGTTGGTAGTAGGTGCGATGAAAGCTTCTTATGTCCTCGATTTTCCAATGCAAGATGTCTTGCATGAAGCCAATGGGCGTCCAGTGGTAGGGATGGTAAATGAAAGTATTGTTGAAGAGGCGAAAGTAGAGATAGCCCATAGGATTGTTGTCCGTTCTCCAGCGCCGCTCTTCAGCCACTACCTCCCTTTCGGTAGCAAACTCTTTTTCATCGAGCTTCAGATTTGCCATAAGCTCGGCAAAGAGCCAGAGGGATTTGTCGAGATTTTTGGATGAGCATTTAATGAAGTAGTGGGTGTAGTCAAAGCCAGTTGAGGCGTTGTCCACGCCTCCAAAGCTTTTTACAATCTCATCAAATTCACCAGCTTTGAGGTGTTTGGTGGATTTGAAATTGAGATGCTCTAACATATGAGCAATCCCACTTTTGCCCATCACCTCGTTGCGACTGCCCACCCTATAGAATATATCTACAGAGATTACTTCCGTGCCGTTTCGCATGGGAATGACTACCACTTTCATCCCGTTTTTGAGCGTGCTCTCATAATGTTTTGGCAAACTACTAGCCATTAATCCTCCAACTATTAAAAGTATGCTTAAAATAATTTTCATCGAAAATCTGCTCCTACAGCTTCATTGATTGAGCTAAATCCATCTTTTTGCATTAATGCTATCAAACCTTCGTTAATGTCTTTTAGGAGTTTGGGTCCTTGAAATATAAAAGCGCTGTATATTTGCACAAGATTTGCTCCAGCTTTGATGCGCTTATACGCCTCCTCGGCACTATCGATCCCACCTACGCTAATAAGTGTAGTTTTACCAAAAAGCTCCTTTGCAATCGCTTTAAAAATACTAAAACTTTTCTCTTTTATCACTTTTCCGCTAATGCCGCCAAAATCCTTGGCTCTAGGTAGCAGTGAGTAGTCGATGGAAGTGTTTGTGGCAATTATTCCGCTAGCACCAGCTTCTATCGCTTTTTGGCAAAGCGTAATAGCGTTTTTCTCGCTCATGTCGGGAGCGATTTTGAGCAGGATCGGTGTATTCGTCATCTCTTTTGCCATAGCAAAAAGTTCGCCAATAAACTTCTCATTTTGCAGATCTCTAAGGTTTGGGGTATTGGGGCTGGAGATATTGATGACCAGGTAGTTGCTTAAGTCTTTGAACGTCTCTATGAGAAAAGCGTAATCATCAAGGGCTTTCTCTTGCGGTGTGGTCTTGTTTTTGCCAATGTTTACGCCTATTGGGAACATGGCTGGATAGATGCGTTTGAGGCGCTCTTTGATAATGGAGGCTCCCTCATTGTTGAATCCCATGGCGTTTTGAAGCGATTCATACTCTGGGTAGCGAAAGAGTCTGGGTTTTGGGTTGCCCTCTTGGGGTTTTGGCGTGATGGTGCCAACCTCAACGTAGCCAAAGCCAAGAGCATGCAGCGTCTTTACCATCGTGGCGTTTTTGTCAAATCCAGCAGCGAGACCTACCGGGTTTTTGAAGGTGGTGCCAAGTAGATTTTGGGTGAGCCTCTCATCTTCAATCAAATAGCGTTTTTGCAAGTAATCGAGACAAAAGGGGCAAAAACCAAGCAGCTCGAAAGCCATCTCTGCAATATGGTGAGCAGTTTCTGGCTCAAAATGAAAAAGGATTCTTTTAATCGTTTGATAGTCCATATTACTCCTTGTATAGCTCTTTGTAGTGTTCGCAACTTTGCAAAAGCTCTTCGTGCGCTCCTTGGCAGACCAGCTCGCCGTGGCTAAGTACTACGATATTATCAGCAAAAGTGATGGAAGAGATATTGTGTGATATAAGAAGCACGATGCGATTTTTTGCCAAGTTTTTGATGGTCTCTAAAATCTGCTCTTCGCTTTTGCTATCAAGGGCACTCGTAGCTTCGTCAAAAAGCAAGATTTTAGGATCTTTATAAAGCGCCCTGGCAATCGCTATGCGTTGTCTCTGCCCGCCGCTTAGATTCATACCAGCCTCTTGCAACTTGGTATAGATTCCATCTGGCAGGCTTTGCACAAACTCATAAGCCCCCGCGCTCTTGAGGGCTTCAATCACTTTGGCTTCATCAAAATCCTCTCCGCCAACGTTCACCGCCACGCTCTCTTGCAAAAGGTAGATGCGCTGCGTAACGAGGGCTATGGATGATCGAAGCTGTTTGATGTCGATCTCTTTGATGTCGATCCCATCGATGGTGAGGCGTCCGGAAGTAGGATCGTAGAAGCGCACAATCAGGTTGATAAGCGAGCTTTTGCCGCTGCCACTATCGCCCACAATCGCTGTGATGTGATTTTTTTGAGCACAAAAGGATATGTCTTCGAGGGCTCTTTTTTCTCCATAATTGAGGCTCACATGCTCGAAACAGAGTCTGAAAATCTCTTTTGGCATAGGTTTATCGCCGCTTTTGATGGAGGGTTTGAGATCGATGATGTGAAAAATCCTCTCACTTGCCGCAACTGCGTCTTGGATCTGATTGTAGAGTTTGGATGTGTGCTTGATAGGGGTGTAGAGCATGAAAAGAGCCGTCATAAACGAAAAAAACTCACCCGTTGTCATTTTTCCATCGATCACTTCCTGTCCACCCATAAAGATCACCAAAGAGACAATCACCGCCCCCAAAACCTCCATAAAGGGGCTGATAATCTCTTGGGTGCGTACCTGCTTGAGGGTAAGCTCAAAAAACTCGTCATTGTGCCTGGTAAAGCGCTTGAGCTCATTTTCCTCTTTGGCTTCCGCTTTGATAAGCTCGATATTATTGAAGATTTCAGTGAGGTGCGTGGTGAGATCGGAGATCTTTTCTTGGGATTGGTGGGAGATCTTTTTCATCCGTTTTGCCAAGCGTGAGAGAGGGTAGATGGCAAGCGGCATAATAAAAAGAAAGTAGAGGGCAAGATGGGGGCTTTGGTAAATAACGACAAAGGTAAGAGCAAAGATAGTGAGCATCTCTCGGATGAAGCTTGGGATCATATTGGCTACTACGTTTTTGATGCGGTTGATGTCGTTGGTAAGGCGGCTAATAAGCTCGCCTGATGGCTGCTTGATGAAGTAGTCCATCTGCATGGCTAGCAGAGATTCCAGCATCTTTTGGCGCACTATCCTAATCACGTCTTGCCCGATATACTCAGTGTAGTAGACCTGGATGAATTTGCCAAAGCCTTTGAGAAAGTAAAGCAGTATCACCAGAGGCGGCAGATAGTAGAGCATCTGCTTATCTTTATTGATAAAGATTTCATCCAAAATTGGCTTCACCACATACGCAGAGGCACTGGTGCCAACTGCTGCCATAATCATGCCAAGGATGGCTATGAAAAATTTGAATTTATGCCGAATGATAAATGGCCAAAATCTACGAAGGACCGCTATCAAATCTTCTCCCAAAGTGTGCCCTGGGGCGTATCCATCAAAGCTATGCCCATATCAAGGAGCTCTTGGCGAATGGCGTCGGCTTTGGCGAAATCTTTGGCCTTTTTGGCTTCACTGCGTTGCTGGATGAGCTCTTCTATTTTTTGTTTGGTTGCTTCATCGATGCCTTGCTGAAAATAGCTGAAAGGATCCTTGCCCCCTATACCTATAATTTCAGTAAGAGTTGCTATGTTGGCGGCGATCTCTTTTTTGAGGGCTTTGTCTTTTGGGTTTTTATCAAGATTCTCATTGGCTTTGGCAATGAAACTATCCATCACCGCCAAGGCTTTTGAGATGTTGAGATCGTCGCTTAAAGCCTCCAAGATCTCTTTTTGAAATACGTTTTTTTGCGGCTTGTTTTGGGTTGGGTAGATGCGCTTTTTGAGGCGATAGAGCTTATCAAGCCTTTTTTTTGCCTGCAAGAGATCCTCTTCGTTGAAGTTAAGAGGTGAACGATAGTGCGTACTGAGTAGATAGAAGCGTAAAACCTCCCCATCGTAGGCTTTCAACGCATCTTTTATAAAGAAGCTATTGCCCAAGGATTTGCTCATCTTCTCTCCGCTGATCGTCACGAAGCCGTTATGCATCCAGTATTTGGCAAGCTCTTGATTAGTGGCGCATCGCGTTTGTGCCGCCTCGTTTTCGTGGTGTGGGAAGAAGAGATCGGCTCCTCCTGCGTGAATATCAATTTGGTAGGGTGTATCGTGGTAGGCTAGGTGGCGATCGATCATAGCCGAGCACTCTATATGCCAGCCAGGGCGCCCTTTGCCAAAAGGAGCATCAAAGCAGTAATCTTTCTCTTTGCAAGCCTTCCAGAGGGCAAAATCAGCCGGGTTTTTCTTGTTTGGGTTTGGCTCGATGCGGCTTAGCTGCTCTTCGTCGCACTTTTTGCTGAGTGAACAGTATTTTTCATCTTTGGAGGTATCAAAGTAGACATCGCCATTGGGGATTTTGTAGGCACAATCTTTTTCTAAGAGTTTTTCGATCATTGCAATCATTGCATCGATATTTTCTGTCGCCTTTGGCTCGATATCAGCTCTTTGTACGCCTAAGG
>WGBC01000070.1 GCA_015494535.1 Nitratiruptor sp.
AAGGTCTGGCCATTGGAGATGGAGGCTGCCAAAAGAGGCCAAGCTACTAGCAGCCAAAGGAAAAATCTCATAATTTAATGATACCCATGAGATTGAGCATCATGAAAATGAGGGCGATTGGAGCAATGTAGCGAATGGAAAAGAGCCAGATCTTGTAGAGTATTGCTTTGAATTCATTGGGATTGTTGAGATGAGCGCGCACTTCGCTTTTTGGCAGCACATAGCCTACAAAGATAGCGATGAGAAAGCCGCCAAGTGGCAAGAGGATGGAATCTGTAGCGTATTCAAGCACATCAAAGAGCGGTTTGCCTCCTATTGAGAAAACATCTCCCCATGCTTTGGAGTACGACAATATCGCTCCAATACCTACAAGCCAGTAAACCAAGCTGATCACTATCACCGCTTTTGTGCGCGTCATGCCAAAGCGATCTATGAGATACTGTACAACGGGCTCAACCAAACTGATAGCAGAGGTAATGCCCGCAAATGCGAGGGCGAGAAAGAAAAGCAGGGCAAAAAATACGCCAAGCGTGCCGAAGTTGCTGAGAATTGTGGGGAGTGAGATAAAAACGAGTCCCGGTCCTTGGGATGGTTGGGCGTTGAACTGAAACAAGAAGCTAAAAATCACCAGCCCCGCCACCAAAGCAATAAGTGTATCCATAAAGGTGACGATGAATGCCGTTTTGGTAATGGAAGTGTCTTTTGGCAAGGATGCAGCGTATGTCATGATGGCTCCCATACCTAAAGAGAGGGTGAAAAATGAGTGTCCAACCGCTCTGATGAAGGCTTCAGAATTTAACTTCTCCCATTTTGGCTCGAACATAAAAGCCAAAGCCTCTTTGAAGCCATCAAGGCTAAAAGCGTAAGCAAGTAGGCCAAAGAGGATAAGCATGAGTGATGGCATAAGGATGAGGTTGATCTTCTCAATTCCGCTTTTAATGCCTTTATGTACGATATATGCAACTATAGCGACGCTTAGCGTATGAAAAAAGATTTGTAAGTTGACTTTATTGGCTACAAGATCGTTAAATATCGATTTTGCCGTTTGCGTGGAATCTGGCAGCCCGCCAAAAATAGAAACAAGATAGTAAAAGATCCAACCAATAACTACCGAATAGAAAGTCATGATAATAATACCATTAAAGCCCATGAATCCGGCATACTTCCACCATTTTTTGCCAGGAGGGGCAAGCTTTTCAAAACTGCTGACCGTATCGCTTCTACCAAGTGCGCCTATGAGCATCTCCGCTACCATTACAGAAAAGCCGATGAATGCGATGGTGACAAGATAAACCAGCACGAACGCCCCGCCACCATACACACCTGTCATGTAGGGAAATTTCCAAATATTGCCGAGACCCACGGCGCTACCCGCTGCAGCCATAATAAAACCGATGCGGCTAAATCTTTGGATTTTCAAGGTCTATCCTTACTTTTTGCGATATTATAACAATTCTTGCCATTTTCGTAACATATATTTAGTGCCTATTTTGCAAACTATTTAAAAAATCAACTATTTTTTGTGCATGGCTTGCGGCTTTAAAGAGTATTTTTGGATCATTTTCTATAGTTTTTAACCATGATTGTAAATACTCTGCATGCTGCATCTCTTGCCAATCAATTTGAAATTGAGCACTTAAAAAGCAGCTAGCAGTTTCGGCAACTAGTTCCTCAAAAGCGTATTTTTTGCTTCCAAATCCCCCACTTTGATCTCTATTAAGCCTTGATGGATGTCCTGTCCAGTGAGCTAGTTCGTGAAGAAGCGTGCTATAATAGTGCTCTTTGGATATAAATTTGTTGATATTTGGAATGCCTATATAATCGTATCTCTTATGATAATATGCATCATGATCCGGTTTGATAACAGCACCTGTATTGGCTATGAACTTTTCAATATTTGGTATCCTTTTGTTCTGCTTTTTTGCAATTTTGATAGTAGTTTGCTCGATATTAAAAACATTATAGGTTTTTAGTAGAGGAATAGTTTTTGTTATGATCTTGCCTGTCTCTTTGTCTTCCTCTTCAATTTTCATTGGCTTGAAAAAGAAGATTTGAGTAGCCTTTTCGCCCTTTTTAACTGCAGCATTGACTCTTTTTATTTGATTAAAAGTAAGCCACTCATTAGTGCTAAATCCTTGGCTTTCTGCTGCATCCCATAAAATAAGAATGTTAATACCAGTGTAGCTTCGTTCTGTTATGAAATTTTTTGGCAGAGAGTTATTCCAAGGTACAATCCATCGTTTAGTTTTTCCTTCTTGAATCTTTGCAATAAGTTTTGCAGTTATTTCTTTAAATTTTGTTGAGGTTTTCATCGCTTCCTCCTTAGAATATGATTGACATTATGATATGATTTATAAAAAGGAAAGGATGGAAATAGTTGGACTGGACTTATACATAATTCTTGACAAAAAAAAGCTTTTAAACTATAATTTCAGTCCAATTACACAGCGGGGCGTAGCGCAGTCTGGTTAGCGCACCTGGTTTGGGACCAGGGGGTCGGGGGTTCGAATCCCTCCGCCCCGACCATGTAAAACAATCAATTTTTCCACAGATGGTGGGTGTAGCTCAGGTGGTTAGAGCACCAGATTGTGGCTCTGGGGGTCGCCGGTTCGAGTCCGGTCATCCACCCCATGATTAGCATGAGCCCATGATAGAAAAAGAATTTATGCTCTAATCTATGGGCCGAAATGTGCGCCCGTAGCTCAATTGGATAGAGCAACGGACTTCGGATCCGTAGGTTAGAGGTTCGACTCCTCTCGGGCGTGCCACTTGCTTTATGCGCTCGTAGCTCAACTGGATAGAGCAACGGCCTTCTAAGCCGTAGGTTCCAGGTTCGAGTCCTGGCGGGCGTACCACTTCAGCGGGAGTGGCGGAACTGGCAGACGCGCCAGACTTAGGATCTGGTGCCGCAAGGCGTGGAGGTTCGAGTCCTCTCTCCCGCACCACTTGTTACAGCTTTCAAAGGAACTTCCTGTAAATACGATGCAGCATCTAGATCAGATTCTATATCTTGTGATTTTTCTTTTAATAGTTTTTGCCATTTTGGTTTTGCTACGTAAAAAACCGCCTCTTGGATACAAAAGGGTGGAGAAGATCTTCACTGCTAGCGAGAGAAAGTTTTTTATCCATTTGCAGCAGGCTGTGGGCAATGAATTCTACATCTTCGCGAAGGTGCGGGCTGCCGACGTACTATTGCCAAAATCCGCCAAAGATCGTAGCCGCTGGCAAAGCGCTTTCAACAAAGTAGCCTGCAAGCATTTCGATTATGTACTGTGCGATGCAAATCTTAAAATCGTTGCCGCCATCGAACTAGACGATGTTTCCCATGGTAGAGCCGATAGGCAAGAGAGGGATAAATTCATAGAGTGGGCGTGCAAGAGTGCCGGCGTGTCCCTCATTCGCTTCAAAACCGCCAAAGGATACGTCCCAAAGGAACTACGCCAAGAGATCCTACGAAACATAGGGAATTAAGAGCTTCGCCATCTCTTTCGGATAGCCTCTTCTTTGCGCGATTTCGCATGCAAGTGAATCGATCGCTTTTTCATCTAGCAAAGTGCCAAAATCTCGCTTGCCCTGCTGCTCTTTATTTAGTGCTTTAAGCTTGATAAGCTTGCGTGTAATGGCATCGAGCATTGAAAAGATGGAGGAGACTTTGACTATCTCGCATCTAGCGTAGCGATCCCCTTCAAAGCTTACTTCCGCGGCTCTTAGCGTAATATCCTCTCCTGGAATCTGTTGGGCGCCAAAAAGGGGCGTTGGGGTAGGTTTGGCGTTTTTGAAGTCGTGTAAGTAGCGGCTCAGATACTCGATAGCGCGCGTCGTGCGCTGCATTGCCACGTCTTTGGGCCAGCCACGCTCGATCCATTCGATAAATTTTTTCGGTAGTTTAGGTTGGCTAGACTCAGATGTGCTGGCAGCTACGCCATCTTCAAAGAGAGTGATGTCCTTTCGCATGCCGTGCATCTGGTAGTATCCGCCAGGATAGGGAGTAAATTGCGCCATTCCATGCTCCGTGCCGCGCACCCCGTGAAAAATCATCTCGGGATAGAGATGCTCGCCGTGCCATTTGGCGATGTAGGCAGCCTTGAACTCCACGAAGCGCTTGAATTTGAATCCCAGCATATCGTCGATAGCGCCACTTTCAAAGCCAGCTGCGTTGATGAGAAAATCGAAACTCTCTTCTTTTTCTTTGCCATCCTTCTTATACGTGATATGAAATTTTTCGCCTATTTGTCGCACATTTGTGACGCGGGTGCAAAGATGCAGCTTGCTACCTTGCAAGCGAAGATGCGCTATGGCGCTAAGGCGAAAAATATTGATGCCATACTCTTGTACCAAAAGCACCGGGAATTTGAGACGAGTAAGATCTGCCTCTTTGCTAAAGGCGATAAGCCACTCCACGTGATTTTTGGGTACTTTTGGCGCGGGAAGATCGCGAAGCTCTTCGATCTGCTTTTTAGAAAAGGATAGCGCATAGTGTTCTGGATCGCCTAGGACTTGGTTGGCGCTGTCTTGTTCTATCAAACTCTTATAGTGCTTGGCAAGTAGCTGGGCCCTGTTTTCTAGCTCGTTTGCATCGATTGGGATATGAGTAGGGACTGCTAGGAGGGTTGGGCGCTTTTCGATTGCTTGGGGATAGAAACGCAAAAACTCGATAGATTCTTTCAAAAGTCTTTTTCTCTGCTCATCATCGATATCGGGATAGAGATTGCCTCCGGCGTGCAGATGGCAAGCGGGCGGTCCACCGATGAGAAAAGATCTCTTTTCAAAGAGCGTCACGTCAAGTCCCAAAGATCGCAAATATATTGCACTCGAAGCTCCAGCGACGCCTCCACCGATTATTGCTATTTTCATACCAACTCCAATAGCTCTTTGAGATTGTCGATTGTGTAGTAGCTATTGAGCTTTTGGCTCTCATAGCCATATGTAACGAGCACCGATGGCACGCCTGCGCTTTTTGCCGCCTCTATGTCGTTAGAGGAATCCCCCACCATCATAGCCTCGCGCGATCCCACTGCAAAATGTTGGCAAGCATGCAGCAGCGGCAAAGGGGATGGCTTTTTCTGTGGCAGCGTATCGCCGCCGATGATGAGATCGAAAAAATCCAACTCTAAATGTTGGAGTATGGGTCTTACAAAGCGCTCAGGCTTGTTGGTGATGAGGGCAAGAGGGTAGCGCTTTTTGAGAGTTTGTAGCGTCTCTTTGACATGAGGGTAGGCTCTCGTTTGGTTGCAAAGGTTTTTTGCATAGTAGTCAAAAAAGAGTTCCTTTGCTTTTGTAAAGAGATGGCTATCGATTGGATCGGGACTTTTCTTGCCGCTGAGCGCTCTTTGAATGAGCAGCGTCGCTCCGCCGCCAATCCATGAACGAATGGTATCAAGATCGTAAGTCTCTCTGCCAAGCCGTGCGAGCGTAAAGTTGACGGCGTCCGCCAAATCGGGCGCGCTATCGATAAGAGTGCCATCAAGATCGAAAAAAAGAGCCTTTGTCATTGTAACCCTCAAAATTTTTGCGTAGTCTACTACATTTTTGTGAAAAGTTTTTTAAAATTTTCATTTGATTTGTCTATAAAAGAGATGCGCTCCGCTTTTGTTGGGACCAAAAATAAAATCACTCTCGATATGGGAGTTGAAGCGATAGCGAATGATGAGAGTGGAGATTTCGTCGTTTTTGTAGATGACGGTGATTTTGTCGTTAAGTCTCTTGCCAATCTCCAATCCCAAGCGATTGGATGAGGTGATGAGCGAGAGGGTGTCGAGCTTGATGCCAAATGTGGCGATGAGATCCTTGATGAAGAGGTTGGAGAGCATGGAGCCAAGCTTGCTGCCGCCAATCGCCGAGCCTATGAGGGATTTGGAGCTAGCGCCAAAAGCGAGCAACGAGAGAATCTCGCTTTCTTGCATAGGCGGTTCGCTGTCAAAATGTAGTATCGGATTTTCCAGATCGCCCGCTACGCTAATGTAGATAGTGTAGTTGTTTTTGATGGTTTTGAGGTAGAGCTCAAGTAGCGGGTTGATAGCTGGCCCATAGAAGCTGAGTGTGGATGGGTTGATATCAAACGCACTCTCTTCTACCTGGTATCTGCCACGTAGGATCTTGATGGTGCCAAGAAGCTGCAGAGGCTTTTGGCGCTCTTTATAGATGAGCAGATCGGGGCGTAGTAGGGCATAGAGCTCAGGGATTTTATAAAGAATTGGCCTCTTTGCGTCGATTTTGATATAGAGGCTTACATACTTTTGGAAGAAGTTTTCGCCTCTTTCTTGCATCTCGTCCACCACTATAATATCTTTATCCTCAATAGTGCGGTTCTTTTGGGGTTTGTAGGTGACGACTCCTTGCAAGAGCGTAACGTCTCCTTGCACGTCCACGAGATCCTTTTTAGCCACGAATTGCAGATCGATATTGCCTCGCAGTTCCCCCTCAATAGAGGAGTAGTGGTAGTTGGTGGCTTTAACGCTGCCTTTGGCGCTTTGGGTTTTTGGATCAAACTCTCCCGCTACCTTGATGCTGTCTTCCAGCCAGAGATTGAAGAGGTATTTTTTGCCATCCTTTTGGATGGTAGAGGGTTTTGTGGAGTAGAAGCCCCGGTTTTTTAGCACGAGCGCATAGTAGGGGATGACAATCTTTGTAGGCTTGGCCTCGATTTTGGCTTCGAAGTAGGAAAAGGGCGAATCTATCCGTTTGGCGTTGGCTTTGATAGTGGCGGTGGCTCTCTTTTGGCGCAGATTGATAGTGGAGTCAGCTAGAAGAGTTGCATCCTTTTTGGGCGCTTTGAGGGGGTAGAGTCTGGAAAGCTTGGCGATGGTGGTTTTGAGCGATGGGGTGTGCAGGTGCAGCAGTAGTGTATCATCCTTCTTTTTCAAGCTGATTTTGGCTCCAGCCAGTGTGGCATGCCCTTGCAGATCTTTTCTCAGCTCTCCTTTGCCAAGGGGCGATGCGAAGTGCAGCTTGGAAAAATCGTACTCTATCGCAAGTGGAGAAAGGGCTGGGAGATTGAGATCGTGGTATGGCTTAGCAAAAGAGATTTTTGCCGTTATGGCTTTGCTTTTGTCGATGGCTGCGTCGAAGTAGTTGGAGTGGATGAATGCCTTTTGTGATGTAAGATCGCCGTTTGCTTGGATGTTGAGCGTCATGTCTTTTGGCAGCGTTTCGTTGAGATCCGATGCTTTTATTGTGGATGAAAAGAGCGTGAATCGATCGTTATCGATGGTGGCTGCAAGGCGGCAGTAGCTATTTGTGAGGTTGATGTCGGTTTTTTTGTCCATGCCGCTAGCTTGCAGAAGGAAAGTTTTGTAAAACTCTGGTTTGATGGGGATGGGATAGGGTTTGTTGGTGATATTGGCATCGATATTGTAAAAAAGGTTTTTGCCATAACGCAGTTTTGCGGCGATAGCGGCTTGCGTCTGCTGCATAGTGGCTATGAGATGGCCTTGCAAACGCAATGTTTTATAGTCATATTTTCCTTTGGCTTTTATATTTCGCATAGCGATTTGCTTGTATGCAGCTTTGTTGCTTGTAATAGTGAAATCTATCATTGTAGGTGTTATAGTTGTTGAGAAATAACCTTTATGAATAGTAAGAGGCAGATTATCGGGATAGATGATGCCTTGAAGTTGCAGCTTTTTATCGTGCATGCTTCCAGAGGCTAAGGCTTTGCCATAGGGGCTTTGAAGCTGCAGTTTCGTTATGTCTGCTTGGAATAACGAAAAATTTTGCAGATGCGCTCTTGCAAAATAGCGCTGAAAGGAGGCGCTGATGAAAGCCTCTTTGATAAAGGGGCGAAGAGGAAAAGAGGGGGTGGTTGATTTTTTGCTTTGAGAAGGAGCAATGTCCTTTATGGTATCGATGTGCAGATTTTCTATTGCGATTTCATCAAAGTAGAGCCAGCCCCTAAGAAGAGGCAAGTAACGAAGTTTAATGAGCAACTGTTTGGCTAGGGGCTTATTGTGGTAAGTGATGTGGGAGGCTTTGAGAGTGTGGAGATCTTCGAATGCAAGCTTGAAATGTATACCCTCTTTTTGCAAATTTGCAGCGATATATTTGCCAAGCAGTCCGGTTGTTGCTTCGAAATAGGAGAGTGCCATGACAAACACGAACACAAGCTCTAGGCAAAAAGCTATCCACCTCAAAAAGCCGCTCCTATGTAGAGGCCCAGGAAGTTTTGGGACAGGTTGTTTGGATCGAGGCCAAAGTAGGCTTTGATGGTGCCAATTTGCATGGGCACAAGTACGCCGATGCCTACCCCATCGACGCTTTTGTCAAAATTGAGTGATTTGCTATTGAGATATGTGCGATCCCAAAAGATGGCGCCATAGATGTTTTTGAATGGATAGCGAAACTCAAATGTGGTCTCTAGCAGCGACTTACCTCCAAGGCCGCAGGAGCTATCGAGTGCCGCGATGGAACGATAGCCATAGGCTCTGTTGCTCTTAATCCCTCCTGCATAGAGGTATTTGGTGGGGGGCAAGGAGCCGCTTGCTAAAATCTGTGCTAGCCTCGCTTTGGCAAAAAGGATGCCAGATTGCAGTTTTGTATAGTAGCCAAGCGTAGAGCTTGCATAGAGATAGTTGGTGTCTCCGAGCCACTTCAAAGAAGCCGCGGCGTTTGTAAGCCAGAAGTAGCCTTGAGTTGGAAAGATTTTGGAGTCTCGCCTATCGAGTAGATAGCGTGCGTAGGGTGCAACGAAGGTATAGGATCGTTCATGTATGCAACTAGAAGTGTTATAGATCTCGATACGCTCCGCTTCCAAGCCAAATGCGTAAGAAGTGGTGAAGGT
>WGBC01000071.1 GCA_015494535.1 Nitratiruptor sp.
GCACGATAGAAAATGGAATCCAAGTAATTATTTGATTGGTAAAACTTGTAACCGGCTGCCAAAAGAGATAGCCAAGCGCTCCCCAAATGGCCAAAAGCGGAATGGCCGTGATGAGAGCTAGCTTGATAGTATCAAGACTAAGCATATCATTAATAGCCTTGATAATGTAATGGTTGATCTTCATAGTGACTCCTACATATATGGCTCGAGAGCCTTTGGTATGGCTATTGTGCCATCTTTTTGTTGATAATTTTCCATGATAGCGATAAGTGTCCTGCCAACCGCGAGGCTAGAACCGTTGAGGGTGTGAGTTAAGAGATTTTTTTTACCCTCTTTGTAGCGGATTTTGGCGCGTCTAGCTTGAAAATCTCTAGTATTGGAGATGGAGCTGATTTCTCTATATTTTCCTTGACCTGGAAGCCACACTTCTAAATCAATCGTTTTTGCGGCGCTAAAGCCAAGATCACCGGTGCAAAGCATCATGTACCTGTGGGGGAGGCCAAGTTTTGTAAGCAGGCTGCTTGCACACTCCACCATCTCTTCAAATACCTTATCACTTTCCTCTGGTTTTGTGATGGCTACAAGCTCCACTTTGTCGAACTGGTGCTGGCGAATCATACCTCGCACATCTTTGCCTCCGCTGCCAGCCTCTTTGCGAAAGCATGGCGTATAGGCAGTGAGTTTGATTGGAGAGGAGAGATCTGTTATGATTTCATCCCTATAGAGGTTTGTGAGCGTCACTTCTGCCGTCGGGATGAGATAGAGATCCTCATCTTCGATTTTGAAAAGATCATCCGCAAATTTTGGCAGTTGTCCGGTGCCAAGTAGGGTAGCGCTGTTGGCTAGAAACGGGGTGCACACCTCTTCAAAGCCATAACTTCTATTGTGATCGAGCATGAAGTTTATAAGCGCTCTCTCAAGCCTTGCGGCGGTGCTTTTGAGCACGCTAAAGCGGCTCTTTGCAAGCTTTACGCCCCTTTCAAAATCGATCCAGCCAAGCTTTTCGCCCAGTTCCCAATGCTCTTTTGGCTCGAAATCGAATTTCTTTGGCTCTAAGACTCTTTTAATCTCTACGTTATCCTCTTCATCTTTGCCGATTGGAACGTCCGGATCGGGGGGATTAGGGATTTGTAAAGCCAAATTATTGAGTTTTTCTTGCAAATCCCTTACCACCTCTTGATGGGCTGCGATTTTGGCTTTGTTGATTTCAAGCTCCTCTTTGAGCTCATTAATATCTTTTCCCTCTCGTTTGTATTGGCCAAAGAGTTTGGAGAGGCTGTTTTGTTTTGCTTGCAGCTCTTCGAGGGCTCTTTTCTCTTTCTTGTAGGTTTCAAAAAGCTCTTTGATTTCGGCTAACAGTTTTTCTTCTACGCCTTTTGTTCGCAGGCGCTTGGCAACTTCATCAAAATTTTTTTCCAGTAAGCGCAAATCTACCATTGAGCCTCCGTTTTTCTGTGATTATAGTCTTAATTGTATAAATTTTGTATAAATGTGGCAAATATTTTGCGATGGGTTCTACTATAGGGCAAAAACTCGGGATGCCACTGCACTCCCAAGATAAATCGCTCTTTGTGCTCGATCCCTTGGATGATTTGGTTGTGATCGTAGGCGTTGACGATGAGGTTTTTGCCCAATGTTTTGATCGCTTGGTGGTGCAAAGAGTTTGCTCTGATGCTATGGCGCTTGAGTATTGCAAAAAGCTTGGTCTTTGGCAAGATTGTAATAGGCTTGAGGGGCAGGGGAGTTTTGGGGTTGTTGATGTCAATTGCTTGCAGATCCAAAAAGAGATCGCCCCCAAAATAGACATTGATAAGCTGCATCCCTCTACAAATTCCAAGCACCGGCAAGTTTTGATTATAGGCTTTATCAAGCAGTTCAAGCTCTAACCGATCTCTTTCTTTTTGGCACGAAGCGGTTACGGTATGGCCATATGTATGGGGGCATATATCCACGCCGCCGCTGATGATGAGTCCATTAAAAGGTGGGATATGGCTGCTTTTGGGATGAATGAAAGTGGCTTTGATGCCATAAAGTCCCAAGATAAATCGCAAAAAGAGCCATGCGGTTTTGCTCCCTTTGGTAGAGCCCGTTACTACAATTCTTCTTGTAGCCATACTTTTACGCGCTCAATCCACAATTCTTTGATGAACCAAAATGGCGTCTCTTGAAACTCCCAGTAAGCATCTATGAGGCTTTTGAGCTTCTCTTCATTGCAAGCGATTTGCTCCACCAGACTCCATTGGTTAAATTCAAATGCCACGCTCCAGCTATCTTCGTCTATGCGCGAATTTGGCAAACGATAGTGAAATGCGGGGCGGGGCGAAATCTTTTGGGGTGGCAAGTCTTTTAATAGCTCTTTGTCGATAAAGATGAGCACAGGTAAAAGATCGAGTGCTCTGTTGCGGGTAGGATTGTAGAATATATAGTCTTTGGCAAACTCGTTGAAGTCTGGTTTGTAGCTTTTGTCTAAAATGAGTTCGATGTACTCTTTGTCGAATGGCTCGATGAACCAGGTGAGCTTGCGGGTGAGATCCACATCGATTTTTTCTATGATGTAATCTTGCAGTAACACGAAAGAACGCAATACTGCCAAAATATCTTTTGCCTCGAAAGAGAAGGTTTCTATATTAATATGCATCCCAAAAGCATACAAAAATGAAGCACTCGTACCAAGGGCTCCGCTCTTTTTAAGCTCACTTCTCAAATCTTCTATAAGATCCAACTTATCAAAAGGTATGGGAGGCGTGACGATCTCATAGGGTACTACCAATTCCGAGAGCGTATAGATGAGGTCTTTGAAGAGATCTTCGTTTTTGAACAGATACTCTTGGGAGTCTTGGCGCAGGTAGATAGAATCGAGGTAGATGTAAAACTTGCCAAAGTCCGTGGCGATTATCGATGCATGCTCTTGTATATTTTGTATGCTTCCTCCAAAGAGCTTGAGAACGACTCCTGCCGCCTCTTTGGGGCGAAGACCGGCATACTCAATCTCAAAACCAACTTTTCGTAGTTGATTATGAGGATTGAAGCGGCAGGGAGGAAGTTCGAACATTATGCTTCTTTAGGGCAACTCATCTCTACAGCGATGCGAATAATGCTATCCTCTTCTTCATAAGCGTAGAAGCGATGTTTTTTGCACCAAGTGGCATTTGCGTGGTTAGCAAGTCTCAATGCCGCAATTTCTGCCTCTTCTTTGGTGGCGTACTCTTTATCGAGCCATTCAGGTTGAAGCCTTTCATCCTTTTTTGCACATCCGCAAAGTTTGTCCATTACAATTTTATACATCATATACCTCCATAAAGCTTTTTGAAAAGAATTATAGCAGCAAAGGTTGAAGCGATTGTAAGGGTGACATTGAGCAAAATATTTAAACCGGCCTTTAAGTAAAGTCCATCCTGCAGTAGCAAAAAAGTTTCCAGGCTAAAGGTGGAAAACGTGGTGAGCGCACCCAAAAAGCCGGTAACGAGCATCGCTTTTGCCATTGGATGAATGATCTGCTCAAAGTACATAAAAAGCAAGCCTATTATGAAACTTCCAAGTACGTTGACCGTAAGCGTACCTATTGGGAAAAAAATACCGCTAAGTTTTTGGACGTAGCCTGCTATGAGAAATCTTGCGATTGCGCCAAAAAAGCCTCCCACTCCCACCGCTATGAGTGTTGTTATGTTCATTGTTTAAACTTTGGATGTTTGTACAGAAGCACTTCGATATCTTCTAAAGTAACAAGTGCTTCTTGGAGTATTGGCTCTATAGCGTTTAAAAAACCTTGGACTTTCTCTTCAGTATCGATGATAGTAATAATGAGAGGGAGTTTTTGGCTTGTTATCCAGACGTTGAAACTATGAATTTCACTATGTGCGCCCATGCCGGCTGCGGCTTTGTAGACTGTGGCTCCTGCCATCCCATACTCTTTGGCTTTGTGCAAGATTGCCTGCCAAAGAGGCTGCCCATCTACTCGATCATCGCTATCGATGTAGATTTTGAGTTTTTTTCTTTTGCCAAGATAGCGTTTCATCATTCCACCTTGCAACTGATTTCAAATATGGCTGTATTGACCTGCTCCATTTTTTTGCTTGCCTCTTTTTTTGCCTTTTTTTCGCCCTCTTGTAAGATTTGTTCAATCTCTTCGTCTTTGATTGTTTCCCGTTTTTGTCGCATTGGCTCAAGGATTTTTTCAATCGCGCTCATGCACCACTTCTTACACTCCACGCATCCAATACCCGCAGTGCGGCATCCCTCTTCTACTTTTTTGATCGTCTCTTCGTCGCTAAAGGCTTTGTGATAGTCATAGATGAGGCAGACTTCCGGGTTGCCTGGATCTGTGCGTTTTACTCTTTGCGGATCTGTCTTGGCTGCTCTTAGTTTACTCCACACCTCATCTGGCGTATCGCTAAGGTAAATTGCGTTGTTGTAGCTTTTGCTCATCTTTCTGCCATCAAGCCCCAAAAGCCTAGGTGTTTGGCTTAGCAACTCTTTGGGTTCTACGAAAATCTCACAATTAAAAAGATGATGAAACCTTCTTACAATCTCTCTAGCTATTTCGAGATGGGGCTTTTGATCCTCGCCGATTGGCACAGCCTCTGCGTCGTAGAGGATAATATCTGCCGTTTGCAGCACCGGGTATGTCAGAAAGCCCGCTGTGTGAATGTCTTTGTTTTTGATTTGGGCTAGTTGATCCTTATAGGTGGGATTGCGCTCTAGCCAGCCAAGTGGGGAGATCATATTAAGTAGGACATAGAGCTCGGCATGCTCTTTGATATGGCTTTGGATAAAGATTGTGCTTTTATTTGGATCTATGCCAGCACAGAGCCAATCTTTGACAAGTTCAAAGCTAAGTTTTTTGAGATTGAGCTTGTCCTCGTAGCTGGTTGATAGTGCGTGCCAATCGGCTACAAAGAAGAAGCACTCGTTCTCTCCTTGCAACTTTATCCAGTTTTGCAACACTCCCAGGTAGTGTCCAAGATGCAGTTTCCCCGTGGGTCTCATTCCGCTAACTATTCTCATTCTTCTCCTTCCTCTTCTCTTTCACCCCGTTTTCTGGGCGATAGAATAATCGGTGTGCCTTCCAAATCAAAATGCTCTCTCAATACGTTTGCCAAGTAGCGTTTGTAGCTAAAGTGCAATCCCTCCGGTCTGTTCATGATAAGAGCGATTTTTGGCGGTTTCGTATCATATTGCGTTGCATAGAGGATTTTGACTTGTTTTCCCTTGTAGGATGGGATCTGGTGGCGTATTTGCGCCTCTTTGATGATGCGATTGAGTTGGCCGGTTGGCAGCCAAGTAGTGTAGTTGGCGAAGACTTTGAGGATGAGATCGAAAAGCCTGTCCACTCTTTTTCTGGTTTTTGCACTAAGTGTGATGATTGGGGCGTAGTGCAAGAATTTGAGTCTCCTTCTTACCTCTTGGGTTGCCTCTTTGTACTCTTTTTGGGCTATGTCCCACTTATTGAGCACGATGATGCAAGCCAAATTGTATTTATCAATATAGCCTGCAATCCTCTCGTCCTGCTCGGTAATCCCTTCGCTGGCATCGAGTACCAGGAGTGCCACATCAGCTTTTTCTAGCATCTTTTGGGTGCGATTGAGCGCATATTTTTCTATCCCCACGATTTTGCCTCTGCGCCTAATTCCTGCGGTATCGATAAAGGTGATGACTTTGTCTTCGTAGATGGTGCTCTCATCTACAGTATCAATTGTGGTGCCAGCCACGTCGCTAACGATACTACGCTCCTCTTTGAGCAGTGCATTGAGCAAGCTACTTTTGCCCAC
>WGBC01000072.1 GCA_015494535.1 Nitratiruptor sp.
AGTACACACTCAAAAGATTTAGAGCAGGCGAGGGTACTATCGCTGTAACTGGTAACGTGCTTAGAGACTACCTAACTGATCTCTTCCCAATCATCGAGGTTGGTACAAGTGCGAGAACACTCTCTATCGTTCCGCTTCTTGCTGGTGGTGGTGTGTTTGAGACAGGAGCTGGCGGTAGTGCACCTAAACATGTAGAGCAGTTTTTGAAAGAGGGACACCTGCGCTGGGATAGTTTGGGCGAATTCATGGCTTTGGTCGAGAGCTTCAAGCTTGCCAACAAACAAGGTGCAAGCGACAAGGCGGTCATTATTGCCGATGCCCTTGATAGAGCTGTTGGAAAATATCTCAACAACGACAAAACTCCAAAAAGAAAAGTCGGCGAACTAGATAATAGAGGAAGCCACTACTACCTCGCTACTTATTGGGCAGAAGAGCTTGCAAGCTGTGGCGATAGTGAGTTAGAAGCAAAATTTGCACCAATAGCTGAAAAACTCAAAGCAAATGAAGAGAAAATCCTTGCAGAGATAAGGGCAGCAGAAGGCAAGCCTACAGATGTAGGCGGCTACTATCATCCAGATGATGCGAAAGCCGAAGCTGCAATGAGACCTAGTAAAACATTCAACGAAATTATAGAATCAATTTAATATTTGGGGCTTTTGCCCCAAAAGAAAGGAATGCCAATGCCAAAAGGATCAAAAGTATCAATTGTAGGAGCTGGTGGTAATGTAGGAAGTATCGTAGCGTACTCCATTGCTATGCAAGGACTGGCTCATGAAGTGATATTAGTTGATAGGGATAAAGAGAGAGCCGAAGGAAAAGCTCTTGATATGAATCAAGCTGCAGCTGCTCTTAGAACCCACTCTGTTGTCAGAGCGGCAAAAAGCTATGAAGATATAGCTGACTCAAAAGTTGTCGTCATTACAGCGGGTTTTCCAAGAAAACCGGGAATGAGTAGGGACGATTTGCTTTTTGCAAATGCCGATATTGTAAGCGAAGTTACAGAAAACATCGTTAAACATGCTCCAGATTCTATCATTATTGTAGTGACCAACCCACTCGATACCATGACATACGTTGCGCTCAAAAAGAGCGGTTTTCCAAAAAATAGAGTTATTGGAATGGCTGGGATTTTAGATGGTGCGAGAATGACGCACTTTATTTATGAGAAGCTTGGATTTGGTGCTGGTCAGATTCGTGCCACGGTTATTGGTGGGCATGGAGATTACATGGTGCCTCTTCCAAGATATTCGACCGTCGCAGGCATTCCAATAACTGATCTTTTGACTCCACAAGAGTTACAAGAGGTAATCGATTCAACTAAAAATGGCGGTGCGCAGATAGTGAAACTCATGGGAACTAGTGCATATTTCGCTCCTGGTAAAGCGACTGCTATCATGGTGGAAGCGATTCTCAAAGACTCTAAAAAGATCTATCCATGCTCTACTCTTCTTGAAGGTGAATATGGTGTGCATGGTATTCCAAACGGCGTGCCAGTGACATTGGGATCCGATGGAGTGGAGGAGATAATCGAATTGCAACTTACTCCAAAAGAGCGTCAAGAGTTTGATAGAAGCGTCGCTTCGGTCAAAGAGCTCATCGACGTTTTAGAATCACAAAACTATTTTGGGGAAAAGTAATGAGAACTATCGCGTATGAAGATATTGTCAAAGCTATTCGTGACACTATCATTTACTCTACGACGCATCTAAGCGAAGATATGCTCAAAGCTTTGCAAGAAGCCTTGCAAAAAGAGGAGAGCCCCGTGAGCAGGGCTGTTTTGGAGCAGCTTTTGGAAAATGCCGAGCTTGCCGCCAAAGAAACCAAGCCTTTGTGCCAAGATACGGGACTTGCCATATTCTTTGTCAAAGTGGGCGAGGATGTAAAAGTAGAGGGTGGAAGCCTTAAAGATGCGATCTATGAAGGGACGCAAAAAGGGTATGAAGAGGGGTATTTGAGAGCTTCTACTTGTGATTGTTTCACACGCCAAAATCTCAAAGACAAAATTGGCTACAACCTTCCACCAGTTATCTATTTCGATATCGTGCCGGGAGACAAACTTGAGATAGAATTTGCAGCAAAAGGCGGTGGGAGCGAGAATGGAAGCCGTGCCACTATGCTAGCGCCTGCCCAAGGGATTCCTGGCATCAAGGCTTTTGTCAAAGAGGTTATTAGCAACGCAGGTCCCAACGTTTGCCCTCCGATAGTGGTAGGTATTGGCATTGGTGGAAGCTTTGATATGGCTGCTGTGATGAGCAAGCATGCGCTCTTTCGTGATATCGGTTCCACAAATCCTGATCCAGAACTCGATGAATTGGAAAAAGAGATACAAGAAGATCTCAACAAGCTAGGCATAGGCGCTATGGGTATGGGTGGAACGCAGACGGTTTTGGCTGTGCATATCGAGACATTTCAGCCTGGAAGGATGTGCCATATCGCTTCGCTTCCAGTAGCAGTCAATATCCAGTGCCATAGTTCGCGTCACGCGCACATTACACTCTAAGGATATTCAATGGCAGAATACAGATTGCAAACACCTCTAAGTGATGAAGATGTCACAAAGCTCAAAGCTGGCGATATCGTCTATCTAAGCGGTACCATCTATACAGCTCGCGATGCTGCCCATAAAAGATTGGTAGAGCTCATCGAAAAAGGTGAAAAACTCCCTTTTGATCTGCAAGGAGCAGTGATTTACTACGTGGGGCCCACGCCGCCAAAGCCTGGCGAAGTGATAGGTAGTGCCGGTCCTACTACGAGTTATCGTATGGATAGTTATGCACCAACTCTCATCGAGCATGGTCTTAAAGGCATGATTGGCAAAGGTAAAAGAAACGAAGCGGTAAAGGAGTCGTGCAGAAAGTATAAGGCCGTCTATTTCGGAGCGGTTGGGGGAGCTGGCGCACTTTTAGCTCAGCGAATCAAAGAGGCAGAAGTTATTGCCTATCCCGAGCTTGGACCAGAGGCTATTAGAAGATTGGTTGTAGAGGATTTTCCTGTGGTCGTTGTCAATGATACCTATGGTAACGATCTCTATGAAGAGGGTAGAAAACAGTGGGCAAAAGCATAAGAAAGGAGAGAGAATGAATATTCATGAGTATCAAGCCAAGGAGATTTTTAGAGCCTATGGCGTGCCAGTGCCAAGAGGTGGCGTGGCGTTTACCGGGCCTGAAGCTAGAAGAGTAGCTGAAGAGTTGGGAGGCAATCTTTGGGTAGTAAAAGCCCAGATTCACGCAGGTGGACGTGGTAAGGCAGGTGGTGTGAAGCTAGCAAGAAGCCTCGATGAAGTTGAGAAGCTTGCAGAAGAGATGATTGGCATGACATTAGTGACGCACCAAACGGGGCCTGAAGGTAAAAAAGTAGAGAAAGTCTATATCGAAGAGGGTGCAGACATTCAAAAAGAGTACTATCTTGGAATGGTGCTTGATAGAAGCACGGAGATGCCAGTGATGATGGCTTCGACTGAAGGTGGTATGGAGATTGAAGAGGTGGCTGCTAAAACTCCTGAGAAAATCATTAAAGTTGCCATCGATCCAACTATCGGATTTCAAGGATTTCATGGAAGAAAATTGGCGTTTGGCCTAGGCTTATCAAAAGAGGAGATTCGTCCATTTATCAAATTTGCTGAAGCTCTTTATAAAGTCTATATGGATAAAGATGCCAATATGATCGAGATAAATCCGCTCATTAAGACTGGTAGTGGTGAATTTTTGGCATTAGATGCAAAGATGGGATTTGATGATAATGCTTTGTATAAACATCCAGATATCGCAGAGATGAGAGACTTAAGCGAAGAGGATCCGGTAGAGATTGAGGCTGCCAAGTATGGGTTAAGTTATGTGAATCTTGAAGGAAACGTAGGATGTATGGTCAATGGTGCAGGCCTTGCGATGGCGACTATGGATATTATCAAACATGAAGGCGGAGAGCCTGCGAACTTCCTTGATGTTGGTGGTGGTGCGAATCCCGATACTGTGGCGAAAGGGTTTGAGCTAATTTTGCAAGACGAAAATGTAAAATCTATCTTTGTTAATATTTTTGGTGGGATTGTACGCTGCGATCGTATCGCTAATGGTATTTTACAAGCGACACAGCAGGTAGAAGTGAATGTACCAGTAATTGTACGTCTTGATGGTACTAACGCCGAGGAAGCGGCCGAGATTCTCAAAAATGCAAATATCAAAAACATCATCCCTGCGACAGATTTGGCTGATGGAGCCAAAAAAGCGGTAGCTGCTGCGAAAGGAGAGCTATAATGAGCATTTTGGTCAATAAAGATACGAAAGTAATCGTACAAGGTTTTACTGGAAAAGAGGGAACTTTTCACTCTGAGCAGTGTATAGAGTATGGCACACAGATTGTTGGCGGGGTGACTCCTGGCAAAGGAGGACAGACTCATCTCGATCGTCCTGTATTTAATACGGTAAAAGAAGCTGTGGATGCCACAGGTGCAACCGTAAGTATGATTTTCGTTCCCCCAGCCTTCACTGCTGATGCGGTGATGGAAGCTGCAGATGCTGGCATTGAGCTTGCAGTCATCATCACAGAGGGTGCGCCAGTTAAAGATATGATGTATGCCAAGATGTATGCTACAAAAAAGGGCATGAAAACAATTGGGCCAAATTGCCCAGGCATCATCACTGCCGAAGAGTGTAAGATTGGTATTATGCCAGGCTTTATCTTCAAAAAAGGCAATGTAGGTCTTATCAGCAAATCGGGAACGCTCACTTATGAAGCTAGCAACCAGGTGGTAAAAGAGGGTCTTGGCATTACTACTGCCGTAGGAATAGGAGGCGATCCGATTATAGGACTTAGCTACAAACAGCTTTTGCCACTTTTTGAAGCAGATCCCGAGACTGAAGCTATCGTTATGATTGGTGAGATTGGTGGAACACTTGAGATTGAGGCAGCCGAATTTATTAAAGAAAACATAACTAAACCTGTCGTTGCATTTATCGCCGGACAAACCGCTCCAAAAGGCAAACGAATGGGTCATGCAGGAGCGATTATTAGCGGAGGGCAAGGAACTGCCCAAGAGAAGATGGAAGCTTTGGCAGCTGCAGGTGTACACGTGGTGAAATCGCCGGCAGATATAGGCAAAACGGTAGCAAAAGCATTGGGTAAATGAGAAAAAGCTATCTTGTAGAAAATATTAGGTGCGAAGGGTGCGCAAATAGTATCAAAAAATCCCTTGCACCATATTTTGACTTTGTAGAGGTAGATTTGACAAAAATGCCCAGAATTGTAACAGTAGATCTTAAAAATAATGAAGATGAAGAGAAGTTCAAAGAGATATTAATAAGCTTAGGTTATCCTTTGGTTGATCAAGAGTTATCAACAGCGGCAGCTTTAGGCGCAAAAGCTAAAAGCTTTGTAAGCTGTGCAGTTGGGAAATTTACTTTAGATAAAGGAGAGTGAAATGGGATTGATAAAAGCCCCCGAAAATACGCCTGTATGGGTAGAAGAGAGTAATTGTAAAGCTTGCGATTTATGTGTTGCATACTGTCCAGCAGGCGTATTGGTTATGGTACCTGAACCAAAAACCATTCTTGGTGCAATGGTAAAGGTAGCTTATCCTGAAGCTTGTATAGGTTGTAACGATTGTGAGCTTGAGTGTCCAGATTTTGCAATCATGGTGGCAGATAGAAAAGAGTATAAATTCGCAAAACTTACTCAAGAAGCGAAAGAGCGAGCGGAAGCTATCAAGAAGAATCACTATATGGCTCGCGAAGAAGATATCAAAGCACTTTGTGCATAAGGAGAAAGAATGGCAAGAGAGGTAATATCTAGTGGTAATGAGCTTGCAGCACTAGCTGCTATAGATGCTGGTTGTAGATTTTTTGGTGGTTATCCTATTACACCATCTAGTGAAGTAGCGCATGAGATGAGTGTGCTTTTGCCAAAAGTTGGTGGTAAATTTATTCAGATGGAAGATGAGATTGGTGGCATTGCCGTGGCGCTAGGCGCTAGCATGAGTGGCGTAAAATCTATGACAAACACTTCCGGTCCTGGTATCAGCCTCAAAGCTGAGCAGATTGGACTTGGGTTTATGACTGAAACTCCGCTTGTAATTACAAACGTCATGCGTGGTGGTCCATCAACCGGTCTTCCTACTCGCGTGCAGCAAGGTGACATTAACCAGGCAAAATCACCGACACATGGTGATTACAAATCAATCACTTTTTGTCCTGGTAGCCTTGAAGAGTGCTATACAGAGGTTGTGAGAGCTTTTAACGTGGCTGAAGAGCTTATGACACCTGTTTTCGTGCTTTTGGATGAGACTCTAGGGCATATGCATGGTAAAGCGGTATTGCCTGATCTCGAAGAGGTTCAGGCTTCATTAGTAGAGCGCGCTAAGCCCGATCCATCTATTCCAAAAGAAGAGTTCAAGCCTTTTGATGTTCCAGAGGATAAACCGGCAGTTATTCCTCCAATGTTCCAAGGATATAGATTTCACCTTACAGGACTTCATCACGGGCCTACAGGATTCCCAACTGAAGATGCTGATATTTGTCAAAGACTCATTGAGAGACTTCATAGAAAAATCGATGTAAGAAGAAATGATCTTCTCGATAGCTATGAAGAGTATATGTTGGATGACGCTGAGTGGTTAATTATTGCGTATGGAAGTGTAAGTAGAAGTGCGAGAGAGGCGATTAATAGACTAAGGGACGAAGGCGTTAAAATCGGTATGTTCAGACCTATCACTCTATGGCCAAGCCCAGAAGAGAAGATGAAAGAGTTGGCTGAGAGATTTCCGGCAGAAAAGATCTTGATGCCAGAGCTCAACATGGGTCAATACATTGACGAAGTAGAAAGAGTCATGAAAAAACGCCCAGTTGCACTCAACAAAGCGAACGGTCGACCTATAAGTCCAGCAGAAATTATCGACAAACTTAAAGAGATGGGTATATAAAAGGGGGAGAAGATGGCATTTAACTATAATGAATACCTAAGAACGGACAAGATGCCAACGCTTTGGTGTTGGGGATGTGGAGATGGGATTATTCTTAAAGCTGTGATCCGTGCTATTGACAAACTTGGATGGAGCATGGATGATGTATGTGTAGTATCTGGAATTGGATGTAGTGGGCGTTTTAGCTCATACCTCAACTGTAACACTGTCCATACCACACACGGTAGAACTGTAGCGTACGCGACAGGTATCAAGCTTGCGAATCCAGATAAGCATGTTATCGTAGTAGCAGGTGATGGTGATGGTCTTGCAATCGGTGGCAACCATACAATCCATGGATGTAGAAGAAATATAGATCTTAATTTCATTCTTATCAACAACTTCATCTATGGTCTAACCAACTCGCAAGTGAGCCCAACCACACCAAAAGGTATGTGGGCGGTAACTACACAGTATGGCAACATCGACCCTACGTTTGATGCGTGTGAACTTGCAAAAGGTGCTGGTGCTACGTTTATTGCAAGAGAGTCTGTAACGGATCCTAAAAAGCTTGAAAAGATGTTTATCAAAGGGTTCGAACACAGAGGATTTAGTTTCTTCGACGTATTTAGTAACTGTCATGTTAACCTAGGACGTAAAAACAAGATGGGCGAGGCTATCGAAAATCAAGAGTGGATCGATAGCATTACGTTGCCAAAAAGCAAATACGATAAGCTTCCTGAGGAAGAGAAGATCAACTATTTCCCAACTGGAATCTTGCACCATGTAGATGATCAGATGGAGTACTGTGATGCATACGATCTCGTTATCGAAGCGGCACAGAACAAGAAAAAAGTTGACGTGCCTATTCAGGTAAAACCTTTCTAACAAAGGGGCTTTCGCTCCTTTTGAATCGCTACGCTCATAGTAGTTATTCAAAGAAATAACAAAAACAAACTCAAAGGAAGTTGACTATGAGACATCAATTACGATTTACAGGTGTTGGCGGGCAAGGTGTTTTGCTTGCTGGAGAGATTTTGGCTGCTGCAAAGATCAAAGCTGGTGGATATGGCGTAAAGGCCGCTACATATACTTCACAAGTGCGTGGTGGTCCTACGAAAGTGGACATTATTCTTGATGATGAGGAGATTCTCTATCCTTATGCGAACGAGGGTGAGATCGAATACATGCTCTCCACTGCGCAAGTGAGCTACAATCAGTTCAAAAGCGGTGTAAAAGATGGTGGCATCATTGTATTTGAGCCAAACCTTGTAACTCCTAGCCAGGAAGACTTAGATAGATGGGAGATGTACGCTATTCCTATTATTTCTATCGCAAAAGAAGAGGTAGGAAACGTCGTTACACAGTCTGTCGTAGCGCTTGGTGTGACAATCGAGATGACGAAAGTTTTGGATGAAGAGCTTGTATATAATACAATGATCTCAAAAGTTCCACCAAAATTTGTAGAACTTAACAAAACTGCATACAATCTCGGTGTCAAATATGCAAGAGAGGCCAAAGAGAAAGGCCGTATCAAAACAGTAGCAGAAGCTGAAGCTCTCAAAGCCAAAGATATCTGCGCCATCTAAAGTTGTGCCCTCTGGGCACAATAGTCTCTGCACAAGCCTCTATTACTTTTTTCTTCACCAATTTTACCTTTTTTAAATCCAATTTTAGATAGAATCAGACAAAAACTATCAAGGAAACTCGATGCAAAATCTTCAGGAGATTCTACAAGCCCATAAATTATCAATGGAAGATTACGAACATATCAAAAAAATTCTTGGACGCGAACCAAATCTCGTAGAGATCGGGATTTTTAGTGCAATGTGGAGTGAACATTGCTCCTATAAATCGAGCAAGAAGTATCTGCGTGGCTTTCCCACAGAAGCACCATGGGTCATCCAGGGACCAGGTGAGAATGCTGGTGTGATTGATATTGGCGATGGATATGCTGCGGTTTTTAAAATGGAGAGTCACAATCACCCTAGTTTTATCGAGCCATATCAAGGGGCTGCCACGGGAGTTGGCGGAATTTTGCGCGATGTATTTACCATGGGAGCGCGCCCCGTTGCAAATCTCAATGCTTTGCGATTTGGCGAAGTCAAAAGAGATGACGAAATAGGAGCTCATCAGCGCTATTTGGTGCGAGGTGTGGTTGCAGGTATCGGCGGGTATGGCAACTGCGTAGGTGTACCTACCATTGGCGGAGAGATGAGCTTTGAAGAGTGCTACAACGGCAATATTTTGGTCAACGCCTTTACATTGGGAATTTGTAAAAAAGATGAGATATTTTATGGAAGGGCTGAAGGAGTTGGCAACCCGGTTATCTATGTAGGTAGCAAAACGGGACGCGATGGTCTCGGCGGAGCTGTGATGAGCAGCGACAGCTTTACGGAAGAGTCCAAAAAACTTCGTCCAACGGTCCAAGTAGGCGATCCTTTTACTGAGAAGCTTTTGCTTGAGGCCTGCCTTGAACTATTTAAGACTGACTATGTGGTAGGTATTCAGGACATGGGGGCTGCTGGGCTTACTTCAAGTAGCTTTGAGATGGCTGGACGAGCTGGTAGTGGAATGAAAATGTATTTGGATCGCGTCCCTATGCGAGAAGAGGGGATGACGCCTTATGAACTGATGCTTTCTGAATCGCAAGAGCGAATGCTTATCTGTGCGAAAAAGGGTACAGAAGATAAAGTGATCGAGATATTTAAAAAGTGGGATTTGGACGCAGAAGTAATTGGTGAGGTGACGGATACCGGCGTGATGGAGCTCTTCTGGTACGGTGAGAAAGTGGCAGAAATTCCGGTGGATCCTGTCAGTGAAGAGGCACCAGTCTTGGATCGTCCAACAAAAAAGCCGGAGTATCTAGAGTATATTAAAGAGATGAGCATTGACAATGTGCCTCATGTGGACAACCAAGAGGCGTTTGAGAAGCTTTGGAGCTCTTTAGAGGTTGTGGATAAAGCGTGGGTTTATGAGCAGTATGATTCGATGGTACAAACCAACACCATTAAACACCCCGGCAGTCTTGATGCTAGTGTGATTCGCATCAAAGAGACAGGTAAAGCCATTGCAATGAGCAGCAAATGCAATCCAAGATATTGCTATATCGATCCAAAAGGTGGAGCAGCAGCCGCAGTGATGGCAGCGGGGCGCAATGTGGCAATGAGTGGAGCGAGACCATTGGCGATTACGGATTGTCTCAACTATGGCAACCCGGAAAATCCAGAGGTGATGTGGCAATTTGCCCAAGGAACAGAAGGTATCAAAGAGGCGTGCACCCAGCTAAATACGCCGGTTGTGAGTGGAAACGTATCCCTTTACAACGAAACAAATGGCGTGAGCGTCTATCCAACGCCTACTATAGCAATGGTAGGACTTCTTGATGATGCTAACAAAGTTTTGCCTTCTATTTTCCAGGAAGAGAACGACGTAGTCTATATAATTGGAGATACCGAGAAAGAGTTTGGCGGCAGTCTCTATCTCAAAGAGCTTTTTGGCAAAGTCGAAGGAGAGTTGCCAAAGATTGATTATGAAAAAGAGCGAAAACTTTGGGATTTTGTGATAGAAGCAAATAAAAGAGGGTTTTTGAAGGCAGCCAAAGATGTAGGAGTAGGGGGGATTGCAATTAGCTTAGCCAAAATGAGTGTAAAAAGCGGCAAAGGGTTCGTGGGGAATTTCTGTTTTGAAGATAGCAGAGAAATTTTTAGCGAAACTTTTAGTCGCGCACTCGTGGAGATTGATCCCAAAAACATGCACGCACTTGAAGAGCTTGCCAATGAAATAGGCATCCATGCGATTCCTCTTGGCACCATCGGTGGCCCAAAATTTTGCCTCTGTGAAATCGAGATGGATGTAAACAAGTTGCAAGATATCTACTTCAATACATTTAAAAAAGAGATAGAGCGCGATCTATGAAAATAGCCATCATGGGCAGCGGGGG
>WGBC01000073.1 GCA_015494535.1 Nitratiruptor sp.
GTCCTGTATCAAAACTCAAAGGACCCGTCTCTGTCTAGTTGTCAAAGATCTCTAAAAGCTCTCTAACCCATCTAACTCAGATGAGTTATTCGAACCCCCTCGCCTTTCGAGGACTGAAATTATGCCAAATTTCCTGATAGATGTCAAGAGCGTGCTTTGAGCCACATGCTCAAAACGAGATGAAATTATAATGATTTTCGTTTCACTTGTCAAGCGGTTTGCCGGCAAATGGAACCAACGCGCTTCCCCAAGTAAATCCACCGCCAAATGCATCAAGAAGCAACAAGTCCCCATAGCCCAATTTTCCCTCTTCATATATTTCGTTCATTGCCATAGGAATGGAAGCTGAAGAAGTGTTACCATATTTGCTGACAGTCATGACAACCTGTTCTGGGGTAAGCTTCAATGCGTTGGCTACCGCATTCAAAATACGATAATTTGCCTGATGAGGGATGAAATGATCGATATCTTGACTCTCGATCGAATTTTTCTCCAAAATCTCGACTACGTCGTTCGTCAATGTCTTGACAGCTACCTTGAAGGTTTCATTGCCTTTCATTTTAATGAAGCAAGCTCGCTCTTTAAGCACCTCTTCACTGCAAGGTTTGTTGGTACCGCATCCTGGAGTTATAAGATAGTCGTAATATTTTCCATCTGCAGCGATATTTATATCGATAATCGCTTCGTTTTTATCATTGGTAGCACTGACAATGGCTGCGCCTGCACCATCACCGAAAAGTATGCATGTAGTCCTATCGGTAAAATCCACAATTGAACTCAGTTTTTCAGCTCCAATAACTAAAACATTTTTTGCCATATTGGCTTCTATGAATGCTTTTGCAGAAGCTAAAGCATAAATAAAGCCACTACACGCCGCACTGATATCAAAAGCTGGAACATTTGCGATCTCAAGCTTTTTAGCAATCATACAGGCGGTTGAAGGCATACAAAAATAATCGGGAGAGATAGTGGCGCAGATTATCATATCTATTTTGTTTTTATCAATATCAGCACGCTCTATGGCTTTTAACGCAGCTTGGACACCAAGATCGCTTGTGGATTCATCTTCATCTGCAATATAGCGCGTTTTTATGCCTGTTCTTTTGGTGATCCACTCATCACTGGTATCCACCATCTTTTCGAGATCAGCATTAGTCAAAACATTTTTAGGCACATATGCACCTATTGAACGCAATGCAGCATACAAGATAGATCCTTTATTTTACCTCTTCAAGCCGTTTCTCTATATAAGTATTGATATCTGATTGGATATAACCAATTGCTTGGTTTATGGCGTTTTTAATCGCTTTTGGAGTACTTTTGCCATGGCTTACTATCGCACACCCTTTCACACCGATAAGTGGCGCGCCACCATATTCACTATAATCGATCTCTTTTTTGAGTGCTCTAAAAACTTTCTTCATCATCAACGCGCCAGCAATGCTGATGGGACTCTTTTTGATATTTTTTTTCATAAGCTTGCTAATGGCATCGGCTACGCCTTCACTAGTTTTGAGCAAAATGTTGCCCGTAAAACCGTCGCAAACAACTACATCAACACTGCCATCAAAGATATTGTTACCTTCAACGTTACCTATGAATGAGGGGATTTTTTGTAATAGCACAAAAGTGTTTTTGGTGAGTTCGTTGCCTTTGCTGTCTTCTTCTCCATTGGAAAGTAATCCCACTTTTGGCTCGGTAATGTGCAAAATCGCCCTTGCATACGCTTCACCCATCACGCCAAACTCAAAAAGGTGCTCTGGCTTACAGTCTACATTGGCTCCAACATCCAAAACTAGAGTTTTTTTGTTTTTATAGGTAGGCATCAGTGTAGCTATTGCGGGACGGCTGATATTTTTGAGCCTCCCCATCCGTAGCGTTGCCAAGCTCATAGTGGCACCACTATGTCCTGCCGAAACCACTCCATCTGCTTGCTTGTTGCGTACAAGCTCAACGGCTTTATAGATAGAACTCTCTTTGCGTTTCAGCGCTTCAGTAGCCGGCTCGTCCATGCTTATGACATCGTTAGCTTCCACGATCTCTATGCGATCATAATATTTTTTAGGGATGTGGGCTGTGATTTTCTCTTTTTCGCCAACAAGAATAGCTACGAAGTTTTTATATTCACGCAAGGCTAACAGCGTGCCTTCAATAATTGGGTATGGGCCGAAGTCCCCACCCATTGCATCAATTGCGATTCGTATCATCGCTTAGCTTTTATATTCACCTGTAGTTGGATTGATTCTATGGGGCATTTTCCAAGTACCGTCTTTATCTTTTACCGGTCTTGCCAATTTGATTTTATAGTGCGTTCTTCTTTTCGCCGCTCTTGTTTTGCTTACGCGTCTCTTAGGAACTGCCATCGTTTTCTCCTTCTTTTTTACATCTTTCGCATATATGATAATCGGCTTTTATCGATTCGCTCTCAGATAATATGAGCTCATCCAAATCGATATATCCTTCGTAAAACTCTACCACATCGGCATCTTCATCAAAACCTTTATAAACTCCATCACTCAGCTTCAAAAAAAGCTCTTCCTCTATTGTAACAAAAAACTTCTCACCGCACCTACTACATTCAACTTCCTCTTTGCCGTGAATCTTGCCTTTGAGATCCACTAGGCTCTTGTCGCTACGCAGCAGGTCTGCATCGATGTGAAGTTGATCTTTTTGAACACCTACACTCTTTTTTGAAAACCCGACTCTTTTAAAATCGATTTTCAATTAAAGAATCTCCCTTTGAGCAAAAAAGAATGCAATCTCTTTTTGCGCATTTTCAAGGCTATCGCTGCCATGTACCGCGTTTGCTTCTATACTCTCAGCGAAATCTGCTCTAATTGTACCAGGAGCCGCCTCTTTTGGATCTGTCGCTCCCATAAGCTCTCTATTTTTCGCTACCGCGTTTTCACCCTCAAGCACCATCACCACAACAGGTCCGCTTGTCATATATTCTACCAAGTCGTTGAAAAATGGGCGTTCTTTATGTACTTCATAAAATTTCGCCGCATCTTCTTTGCTTAGTTTGATCTTTTTCATTGCCGCAATTCTCAAGCCATTTGTCTCAAATCTGTCAATGATTTTGCCAATGACATTTTTTGCAACAGCATCTGGCTTGATGATAGAAAGCGTTCTTTCCATACCGACTCCTAAGGGATTGTAAAATTTAGAGGGTGATTATAGCAAAAAAATCATAACAAAAAATTAAATGAGGGATTTAGTGGGGCAAAACCCCCACTACGGATTTCTATTCAATAACAGGCTGGTGATTTTCTCTCGCTTCTGCAGGAATGTCATCTCTGCAGGTAGCACCTTCAACACATTTATCCCAAACGATACATCCCTCAGTAGGACAAGCTTCTGCACATGCAGGAGTATCATGATATCCTACACACTCAACACATTTGTCTGGATAAACGTAGTAAATCTCTTCTCCTGTTGGATTATCCTCATCATCAACGATAGCTTCAACAGGACACTCGTCGATACAAGCACCACAGTTGATGCAGATATCAGTAATTAAAACTGCCATGGTTTCTCCTTTGCTGTGATTAATGTCAATCAAACTATAACAAAAATTTTTTAAACTCCGCTTATTTTTAGAAAGTCTGCGATCACTTCAGCCTTGTCGGTTCTCTCCCATGTAAACTCCGGTAACTCTCTACCAAAGTGTCCGTAGGCTGCAGTTTTTTTGTAAATAGGACGCAAAAGTTCGAGAGTCTCAATAATACCACGTGGCGTCAAGTCAAAAATCTCTCTTATGCACCTCTCAATTTTCTCGTCTTCCACTTTGCCAGTGCCATGTGTATCAACCATAATTGATACTGGCTCAACCACACCTATGGCATAGGCTATCTGGATCGTCACCTTCTCGCACGCACCACTCGCTACGAGGTTTTTTGCCACATATCTTGCTGCATATGCTCCGCTTCTATCTACCTTCGTTGGATCCTTGCCACTAAACGCACCCCCGCCATGTGGACAACTACCGCCATAGGTATCGACGATTATTTTCCTGCCAGTGAGTCCTGCATCGCCTTGTGGTCCACCGATAACAAATCTTCCTGTAGGATTGATATGATAGACTATATCATCTGCAATGAGCTCTTTTGGGATCACTTTATATACGATCTCTTCGATGACTGCATCTTTGAGCCTATTATAGCTGACATCTGGATCATGCTGGGTGGAGATAACGATAGTTTTGATCTCTTTTGGTTTGCCATCCTCATACAGTACTGTTACCTGCGCTTTACCATCTGGGCGCAAAAATGGCAATACACCATCTTTTCTCGCTTTTGCCAACTCATTTGTAAGACGGTGCGCCATCGTAATAGGCAACGGCATTAATACTTCTGTCTCTTTGCATGCATACCCAAACATGAGCCCTTGATCCCCCGCTCCTATCTCGCCACTCGCTTTGTCCACACCTTGATTGATATCGGGGGATTGCTCCCCTACTGCATTGAGAACGCCCGCACTTCTATAATCAAACCCATAAAGAGCATCTGTATAGCCGATCTCTCTAATAACATCGCGCACAATATCTTGCATTGGAGCGTATGTGTGTGTTTTGAGCTCGCCCGCTATGATGGCGAAACCGTTACTTAAAAGCGTCTCACAAGCCACCCTTGCTTGCGGGTCTCGCTCGATGATATAGTCCAAAATGGCATCGCTTATCTGATCAGCCATCTTATCAGGATGCCCCTCCGTCACGGATTCTGAGGTAAATAGATACTCTCTTGGCATTGCATTCCTTTTTTTTCGCAAATTATATCGAAAATATTTTATACAATTTTCTATATTACACATTGCATATAAAATCGTGAGACAAAATTAATTTTTCATAATACATTTAGCAAAAAATTGATACAATGTTTTTTCAAAAGAAAAAAATTATCCTAAAGGAGACAAAATGCTTGTAACAAAAAAAGCACCAGACTTTACTGCACCCGCAGTTATGCCAGACAACACTATTAACGAAAATTTCAACCTTTATGAAAACATTGGAGAAAAGGGAGCGGTACTCTTTTTCTATCCACTCGACTTCACATTCGTATGTCCAAGTGAGATCATCGCTTTCGATCACAGACTTGAAGAGTTTCAAAAAAGGGGCATCAACGTGATTGGCTGCTCTGTAGATAGCCACTATACCCACCTTGCTTGGAAAAACACACCTGTAGAAAAAGGTGGAATCGGTAATATCCGCTATCCACTCGTAGCTGATCTTACTAAGCAGATCGCAAGAGACTACGATGTATTGCTCGAAGAAGCTGGCGTTGCCCTTAGAGGAAGCTTCTTGATTGACAAAGATGGAACGATTCGCCACTGCGTTATCAACGATCTTCCACTCGGAAGAAACATCGATGAGATGATCAGAATGGTAGACGCAATGGAATTCGCAAACGAACATGGCGAAGTGTGCCCAGCTGAGTGGGAAAAAGGAAAAGAGGCTATGAAACCAACACCTGAAGGCGTTGCTGAGTATCTAGCAAAACACGCAGACGAGCTATAATTGAAGGGGCTTTAGCCCCTGAGCTCCTCTTTGACCCTCTTAGCCAACTGCTCTGGCCTTAGACCCAAAGCCCTCTCCACATCCACGACTTTGCCATGAGGGATGAATCTATCTTCATACTCGAAACTCACAATATCCACTTCAAGTTCTAATTCTCTCAAAGCACTCGCCACACCGCCAAGTTTCGCCCCATCGCTAAAGACGAACCATTTGCCATATCTTTTTGCGAGTTTTTGCAGCAGATCTTCATCCAAAGGCTTCACAAAGCGAAGATCGAGAAGGCTTACAGGAAAATCGAGCTCTTGCATCGTCAAAAAAGCGCGCCCCACACCATTGCCATACCCTATAAATAGCACGTCCCCATCGTTTTCTATTAAAAGCTGGGCTTTGCCAACTACAAAAGGAGCATCTTCAAAGACTCCATCATCAAGCAAAAAGCTACCTCTTGGATAGCGAAAAGCACATGGTCTATTGAAAATGGCTGCAAACTCTACTGCTCTTTGCAGCGTTACACCATCTCTTGGTGCAAAAAGGTGCAGATTTGGAATAGGACGCAAATAACTTATATCAAAAGCTCCTTGGTGCGTCTCACCATCTTCTCCCACAATGCCTGCCCTATCTATAGCAAAAGCAACACCTACATCCATCAAAGCAATATCGTGAATGACTTGATCGTAGCCTCTCTGCAAAAAAGTAGAATAAATGGCTACAAAGGGTTTGAATCCCTCTTTTGCCAAGGGCCCCATGGATGTAACTGCGTGCTGCTCGGCAATACCCACATCCCAAAACCTCTCACCAAAATCCTCTATCAATGGTTTAAGCCCCGTACCGCTTGGCATGGCGGCAGTAACGCCAACAATCTTTTCATCTTTTTGTGCTAATTCATAGAGTTTTTTACTGAATATTGAAGTAGCGCTTGGCTTAGAGCTTTTTGCAAGAGACTTGCCCGTTTTTATATCAAAAGGGCCTACTCCGTGCCAATGCTCATAATAGCCCTCAGCTATTTTGTAACCTTTGCCTTTGAGTGTTTGGGCATGTATGATAACAGGCTTGCCCATCTCCTTAGCAATTGTGAGCGTTTCTATCAAGACTTTGAGATCGTGCCCGTCAATTGGACCAATATAGTCTATGCCTAACTCTTCAAAGAGTATTCCAGGGGTTATGAGTTTGAGTGACTCTTCAAAACGCTTAGCAATATATGTGGCAGACTCTGGTAGATGAGAGAGTA
>WGBC01000074.1 GCA_015494535.1 Nitratiruptor sp.
AATGATATGCTTAGTCTTGATACTATCAAGCTAGCTCTCATCACGGCCATTCCGCTTTTGGCCATTTGGGGAGCGCTTGGCTATCTCTTTTGGCAGCCGGTTACAAGTTTTACCAATCAAATAATTACTTGGATTCCATTTTCTATCGTGCGAGCCAATGGTGCTTTTGTGATCACTTTTTTTCTCTGGTTTGTAGCTGTGCTTGTGAGCTACGCCCTCTTTATCGGGCTTTTTAGCGGATTCTTGCTAGGAGGCAAAAAGGAGAGCCGCTTTGAGGCTATTAATTTTACACTAATATTCTTCTTTTCAATTTTTTGGGCTGGATTTATTTTTTACAAATGGGACTGGATAGATTATGAGATCCAGCGTTTTTTGACGCTTCTTCCCTTTGATACCGTCTCACAAGGCTTATCATGGCTTTTGGCACTCTATCTCTTTTACAACCTTTTTCTTATAACAGAATATCTTGTAATTTTTACCTTCCGTGAAGCCTTTATCAAAGCCATGATGGAAAAGCACCTAGGCGATATCGAACTTACTCAATACTCTATCTCAAAAGCCAAAACTTATGCTAGGCTTTACTGGGATATTATCTGGTTTTTCATCGCTTCGCTGCTTATTTTGCCAATTCTCTTCATTCCAATCGCCAACTTCTTGGCAGTCTGGTTTGTCTGGGCATGGCTCTACAAAGAATCCGCATTTTTAGGAGTATGCTCCTTGCTTTGCGAAGAGGAGCTTTATAAAAAACTGAAAGACAACAAGGGCTATTTTGTGCTTACAGCCCTCACAGCTGCTCTGCTTAACTTCATACCAATTATCAATATTTTTACCCCATTTTTCGTGATGGATCTCTACTTTCACTGGATAATAGAAACCAAATCAACACAAAGGAGTATAGATGCAAATATCAGCTGAGGGAGTCCTTACGCAACTTGGCTACAATAGAGACGAAAATACGCTACGGCAATTCGAAGCTATCGCAAAAAACACGCCGGGTTTTGAACAGATTCAAAAACATATCGTAGCTTTACACGATCATCTTAAAAATTTTGGCGGCTTTGTAGCCATGTCAAACTCCGTCAATCATCTCAAAATCAAAATAGACGCCAACGAAGCCTCTACAATTGAAGCAGCCAAAGAAGAGATAGAGCGTTGGGCGCAGAAATACAATGTAAACTTGCAAAAAGTCCCAAATAAAGAGACATACTACATTCTAGGAATCTACAAATGATCTTTAGCATCCGCTAACACAAGAGCGAAGAGCACGTTTGCTCCCGCTCTTTGGCAACACTCTTTAGCCTCTTGCAAAGTGGTACCCGTCGTAACTACATCATCCACGAGAATAATGTCTTCACTCTTGCCATAATAACGAAAATTTTTGGGATTTCTCCTGCGAAAATCCAAACTTTTGCCAGCATAACGCACCCTATTTTGCGCTATGAGTTTGAAATATTTGGGGCGCAAATATCTACTTTTTAGCGAATGAGCCAAAATCGCCGTATGCGCGTAGCCAAAAGAATTAAGCCTATCATCAACGCCTATAACCGATGCTTTTATAGTAAACTCTTTGGCAAAAAAAGCAAGTGAATTATTGGCTAAGATTTTTAATAGAGCGCTTCCCATGAAGCTATATTTGCTCAGCAGCAGTTTCTCTATTTCACTGTAAGCATAGAAGCTATATACATCCAGACTCCCTATGCGCCTTCGCCTTATGGATGGGCGCAAAAGCTCGCTTTGGCACCTTTGACAAATGACCTGCCAGGAGAGATTGAGACACGCCAAGCATCTCACAGCATTTCCTCTATAATCCCCACTGCCTCTTTGGCGGCATCTTTAAGCATAATTTGCAGTTTTTTTCTAAACGTAAAACGCGTAACATTGGCAACACGCACGACCTCAATGCTCTTTTGTTTGAGCACTCCTTTTTGTTCAAGCTTTACGAAGAGTTTGACTTTGACAAAAATTTTCGAACGCCCAACCCAGTAGAGCGCTTGGAGTTTGGATATTTGTATGTCGACTGTATAGTGCTGCAGAGGTTTTTTGCAACGCAACAGGAGATCTTCGAGATACTTTGCGAAAGAGCCCGATAATTTGATGGGAAATTTTTTCTCTTTGACGAGAATATACCCCTCAAATGGGGCAGATGTAATAGCAACGTTTGTAGCGTCATGCTTGGCTTGGGGCAAAGAGATGGTAGTGCTTTTGTAGCTGCATCCCAAAAAGAGCAGCACTACAAAAGCAAAAAGACGCATCAATCTATCTTCAATACGCTCAAAAAGGCCTCTTGCGGCAAATGCACCTTGCCTATGGCTTTCATACGCTTTTTACCCGCTTTTTGCTTCTCAAGCAGCTTTCTTTTCCTCGTAATATCCCCACCATAACATTTGGCAGTCACGTTTTTGCGCATGGCGCTCACTGTCTCTCTGGCAATGATTTTATTGCCGATACTTGCTTGAATAGCCACTTCAAAAAGTTGTCTTGGTACCAACTCTTTCATCTTTTTGACAAGCTCTCTGCCCTTGTACTGGGCTTTATCTCTTGGCACGATGATGGAAAGCGCATCCACCACCTCGCCAGCTACCCTGATATCGAGCTTGACAAGATCGCCCTCTTTGTAGCCGCTTGGCTCATAGTCAAAACTCGCATATCCTTTGGTAACGGTTTTGAGCTTGTCGTAAAAATCCATTACGATCTCGTTCATAGGAATCTCGTATTCAAGCATCACCCTATCTTCTGTGATGTAGTCCATCTTCTTTTGCACCCCTCGCTTTTCACTGAGGAGATTGAGCACATTGCCTAAAAACTCCGTTGGGGTGATAATAGTTGCCTTCACATAAGGCTCATATATGCTAGCTATCTCTTGGGGAGGAGGCAGTTCGCTCGGATTTTGTATCTCGATTTCGCTGCCATCGCTCTTTTTGACCTTGTATGTAACTGTCGGGGCGGTAGCGATTAAGTCCAGCCCAAACTCTCGCTCAAGCCGCTCCTTAACCACTTCCATATGCAAAAGTCCCAAGAAGCCTACCCTAAAACCAAAGCCAAGCGCCGCTGAAGTCTCTGGCTCATACGCAATAGCTGCATCATTGAGTTTGAGCTTATCGAGCGCTTCTCTGAGATCTTCGAATTTATCAGTATCGATTGGGTAAAGTCCCGCAAAAACAAAAGGCTTGGCCTCCTCAAAACCCTCTATCGGTTCGGCGGTGGGGTTTTTGGCATCCGTGATGGTATCACCCACTTGTACATCACCGATATTTTTAAGCCCCATTACCACAATACCAATCTCACCCGTTTTGATGGCATCGGTCTTTTGGGGGTTGATGGGGTGCGGATACATGAGTTCAAGAACCTCGTGCTTCTTGCCAGTTCCCATGACAAGCACCTCTTGCCCCTTTTTTATCTCACCATCGAACACCCTCACGAGCGCCAAGGCTCCTAGATAGCTATCGAACCAACTATCGTAAATCAGAGCTTTTGTAGGGGCATCTGGATCGCCTTTGGGAGCGGGGATACGCTCAATTATGGCATCTAATAGTTCCTTTATTCCCTGTCCCGTCTTGGCACTCACTTCAATAGCGTCAGTGCAATCGAGCCCTATAGTATTTTCTATATCCTCTTTTACCCTATCTGGATCGGCTGCAGGCAGATCGATTTTGTTAATGACGGGGATAAGTTCTAGATCGTTTTCCAAAGCGATATAGACATTGGCGATGGTCTGCGCTTCCACTCCCTGACTCGCATCCACCACCAAAAGCGCCCCCTCGCTTGATGCCAAGCTTCTGCTCACCTCATAGCTAAAATCCACGTGTCCGGGCGTGTCTATGAGATTGAGGATATACTCTTTGCCATCTTTGGTGTATTTGAGTCGCACGCTTTGGGCTTTAATGGTGATGCCTCGCTCTTTTTCTATATCCATCGTATCCATCACCTGATCGCTCATTTTGCGATCTTCAATCGCCCCACACTCCTGGATGAGCCTATCGGCTAGCGTGCTTTTACCATGATCGATATGGGCTATAATCGAGAAGTTTCTAATGTTTTCCATAATTTCCTTTACTGAAAGAGGCTATTGACACTCTCATTGTAATAGACTCTTCTAATCACCTCTCCAAAGAGATTGGCTACCGAGAGGACTCTGATTTTCTTGGATTCTCTTTTGAGTGGCAACGTGTTTGTCACCACCAATTCATCAAGTTCCCCCTCTTCTATGCGATCATACGCAGGGCCGCTGAGTACCGGATGCGTACAGCACGCCATCACGGAGTTTGCCCCTTTTGCTTTAAGCGCTGCCGCGGCTTTGACGATAGTGCCTGCAGTGTCAATCATGTCATCGACGATAATGATATCCTTACCCTCCACGTCGCCAATGATATTCATCACCTCAGACTCATTTGCCCGCTCTCTTCTTTTATCCACAATCACCATATCATAGCCAAGCTTTTGGGCGAAGTATCTCGCCCTCGCCACCCCTCCGATATCCGGGCTCGCAACCACTGGATTGGCGAGGTTCTTGCTTTTTACATACTCTTTGAAAATGATGGATCCATAGAGGTTGTCCACCGGGATATCGAAAAATCCCTGGATCTGCCCTGCATGCAAATCCATGGTAATGACGCGCGTGAT
>WGBC01000075.1 GCA_015494535.1 Nitratiruptor sp.
AAGCGATAGCCAAGTCTAGCCATATTGATAGTCACTACCCCAATGCTTCCGGTCATCTCAGCACTACCAAAGAGCCCGTTGCCGCGTCTTAGAAGCTCTCGTAAATCCAGCTGCAATCTGCAGCACATACTGCGCACCGCATTTGGTTTGTAGCTTTCGGGATTTTCTTTTTTCTCTCCTGTAATCGGATCGATAATATATTGGCTTCCAATGAAATTTTGAAAGTAGCTGCTACCAATTTTGGCCGTATTTTCAAATAAAATATCTGTATTTTCTCCATACCAATCAAAATCTTCAGTGATATTGACTGTAGGAATAGGAAATGTAAAGGGCTGACCGGATCTGTCTCCCTCCGTCATTACTTCATAGAATGCTCTGTTGATGAGATTCATCTCCTTTTGAAAATGCTTATATGTCATTGCGGTGAGATGCTCTACGCCTCTTTGCTTCGCTTTTTTTAAAAGCTTTGGATCCTCTGCTACATCTTCAAAGAGGTGACGATTGTTTTTTGTGGGGATTTGCTCTTTGAGATCCTCTGGCACCGTCCAGTCGATGGTGATATTGGTAAATGGACTCTGTCCCCATCTCGCTGGCACATTGAGATTGTAGACAAAGCTACGAATTGCCTCTTTGATTTCATCAAAACTCAAATCATCTTTGAAAACATAAGGAGCAAGATAGGTATCAAAGGAGCTAAAAGCTTGTGCTCCAGCCCATTCACTCTGTAAAATCCCCAAAAAGTTTGCCATCTGCCCAAGAGCGGTGCGAAAGTGATTGGGTGGCTTGCTCTCCACACGCCCTCGCACACCATTGAAGCCTTCATTGAGCAAGACTCTGAGGCTCCAACCCGCACAATAACCTGTAAGACAATCGAGATCGTGGATATGGATATCACCATTCCTGTGCGCTGCTCCCTCTTCCTTGCTATAGACCTTATCAAGCCAAAAGTTCGCTATCACTTTGCCAGCCAAATTATTCACAAGTCCAGCGTTGGAGTAGCCCGTATTGGCATTGGCATTGATGCGCCAATCGCTTTTGTTGATATACTCTTCTACCGCACTCGAAGTATTAATGTAGGTAGTATCTTGCGCAAGTCCCAAAATATGCTCACGCTGGAGTTTGTGCAAGAAGCGATAGGTGATAAAAGACTTCATCACATCAAAATATCCTGCACGAAAGAGCTCATACTCTATAATATCTTGAATATCCTCAACTGCCTTGACGGCATCAAAACTGATACGAACAAGCACGCTCTCATACACTTTTTTATCATAGGGAGTCAAAACACTATCAAAAGCCGCTTTTATAGCATCTTCTATTTTATAGGCTTTGAACTCTTCCACACTTCCATCGCGCTTGATAATTACCTTTGGAAACTGCAAATCCATTGCCACTCCTTTTGGAATATAGTATCCAAAAGAAGTGGCTAGATGGTGGCGATTTTAGGGCGATTTTGTGCCATATCCACCACCACCTGGTGTTTTGATGATGAGTCTATCGCCGGGTTGTACAGTAAAAGTAGCTTTGCCGGTAAGATTAAAAGTTTTGCCATCTCGCACCAGTAGATTCTCTCCCTTTGCACCCGACTTGCCACCAGCCATCCCATAGGGAGCAAAGACTCTTCTCTCACTGAGCAGACTCACCTGTAATGGCGCAAAGAAGCGATAGATTCTCTCCACGCCATCGCCGCCTCTGTGTTTTCCATCGCCTCCGCTGCCTGGGCGCAGAGCGAAGCGCTCTATCATAAATGGATAGCGCCTTTCGATAATCTCTGGATCGGTAATTTTGGTATTGGTCATATGGGTATGCACGCCACTTGCGCCATCGTTTGTTTTAGTAGCTCCCGCTCCGCCTGCAATGGTTTCATAGTAGCCAAACTGCTCATTGCCAATAATCACATTATTCATGCACCCCTGACTTGCTCCTGCAACCTCAAAAGCTTTGAAAATCACATCCACAATCCTCTGACTCGTTGTCACATTGCCTCCCACAACCGCCAACGTTGGATCTGGATCAAGCAGTGAGGCAGGTGGTACTATAATCTCGATTGGCTCCAAAAGCCCCTCATTGAGTGGCACATCTTCACCAAGCATCACACGAATCGCATAGAGCACAGCACTGCGCACCACTGCAAAAGGAGCGTTTTGGTTGGAGAGTAGCTGCAAAGATGAGCCTCGAAAATCGAAAACTACCCTCTCATCTCTTTTGTACACTTTGAGGCAGATACGCGCACCATTGTCAAGAAAGTCTTCAGCTTCTTTTGGAGTGAGGTTGGCAAAAAACGCGAGTACTTTGGCTGCGCTGATAGCTTGGATACGCTCAAAAAACCACTGGTAATCCACTATCTCCAAAACTCCTCGAATCCCTTCTATGTTGGCTGCAATCTGGGCTCTAATATCGCTGATATTGTCTTCTATGCGTCTTGCTCCAGCACTCGCGAAAATTTCTCTGAGCCTCTTTTCATCGAACCTTCCATCCTCTACAACCGCAAACGCTTCGATAATCGCTCCCTCTTCACTAAGCCACTTGGAAAATGGGGGCATACTGCCTGGTACGCTTCCTCCAATATCTGCATGGTGTCCGCGGCTTGCTGCCCAAAAGAGTACTTTGCCATCTTCGATATATGGTGTCACCACTGTGATATCCGGTAAGTGCGAGCCTCCCTCATAGGGAACATTAGTGATATAGGTAGCGTTTCTTGGCTTTGGAAATTTTTTGATAATCGCTTTGACCACACTGCTCATGCTTCCTAGATGCACCGGAATGTGAGGAGCGTTGGTGACAAGATTGCCATTTGCATCAAATATTGCGCATGAGTAGTCGTGGCGCTCTTTGATGTTGGTAGAAATTGCCGCTTTTTGGAGTACTTCTCCCATCTTTTTGGCGACAAATCCCATTCTATTCGCTAGTAGCGATACTTTTGCAGCCTCTATATGCTGCTTTTGCTTTGTCGCTTCAAGCTCTATCTCCAAATCTCCATACATGGTAACTTTTGCCTTGCTAGCGCTATCGAGCACAACCGTAGAGCTCTCTTGTAAAATCAGTGCAGGTCCTGCTATCTCTTGGCCTGCTCCAAGCTCTTTATACACCTTAGCCTCTTGCCATCTGCCATCTAGGAAGATTTTTGTACTCTTTATGGGTGGATAGCAGTTGGAAACTATTTTTTGGCGCTTGGGAGGCTTACTTTTTATCGTCGTAACAACTTTCACTCGCTCCACTATCAAATCGCTCTCTAGCAAAAAGCCAAAGAGCCTCTTATAAGCTGCTTCAAACTCCTCTTTGGCACTCTTTGCACTCACCTCTATTGCGGTATTGGTACCTTTATATTTGATAAAGAGTTTTCGCTCCCCTTGTGGCAAATCTTCAAACCACGCTTCTTCAAATTTGCTAAGTGGCTTTTCGATAATCTTGAAAAAACTCTCGCTAATCTCGGCATAGGCGATTCCCACAGCGGAAAATATACCACTATGGCGATGGATGAAGATCTTTTTGATACCAAGTTTTCTCGCCACCGCCACTGCATGCTGTCCGCCAGCTCCTCCAAAAGCGCAGAGGATATGCTCTTTTGGATCGTAGCCCTTCTTGATGGTGATCTCCTTGATGGCGTTTGCCATATGCTCGTTAGCCACATCCAAAAAGGCCTCCGCTACCTCTTCGATAGATGCTCCCACCTCTTTGGCTATTGGCTCGAAACCTTTTCTAGCTAGTTCGACATTGAGTGGCTCTTTGCCGCTTTTACCAAAAATCGCCGGGATGCTCTCGCTATCGAGCCTTCCCGTCACGAGATTGGCATCTGTAACGCTTAGATACCCATCTTTGCCATAGCAAAGGGGTCCTGGATCGCTTCTGGCACTCTCGGGTCCCACCAAAAACATTCCATCTTTGTAAAAGAGCCTGCTGCCTCCTCCCGCAGCAACTGTGTGGATATCCACCATGGGAGCGCTTACATAGCATCCTGCCACTTCGCTCTCGTATCGTAGCTCCGCCTCGCCATCATAGCGGCTCACATCGGTGCTGGTACCTCCCATATCAAATCCAATGAGTGGAATTCCCTCATACACGCTCTTCATCGCCACCACGCCGCCTGCGGGACCACTCAAAATCGCATTAGCGCCTCTAAAATCACTTGCCTTGCAAAGCCCGCCATCAGATTTGATAAAGTAGATCTTTTTGGTATCGCCTTTGAAGTTTTTTAGGATTTTTTGCACATACTCTTGCACTACGGGAGTAAGATAGGCGTCCACCACGGTGGTTTCAGCGCGTGAGACGATCTTGAGGGATGGACTCACTTGGTGTGAGAGAGATATATGACTAAATCCCCTTGCTTTGCTAGCCACCTCCTTTTCATTTTCGCTAAAGCCATAGGAGTGTAAAAGCGCCACCGCCAAAGATTCGCCCTCGCCAACAAGCGGCTCTATGTTTTTATATAGCACCTCATACCCCTCTCCCTTTGGCACCACCCGCTCATCTATCTCCACCACTTTGTGATAGATCGGCTTTGGCTTTTTGATATCAAGAGCAAAGAGCTCGGGGCGATCTTGATAGCGAATCTCTAAAAGATCCTTAAAGCCTTTTGTCACGGCAAAAGTAACCTTTACTCCTTTTCGCTCCAATAGGGCATTGGTCGCCACCGTGGTACCAAGTCGCACCCACGCAAACTGCTCTAAATCTATCAATTTTGGTTTTTTGCCAAAAATTTTGTGAAGTATTCGTCTGATTCCTTCGCTATTGGCATCTGCGTACGCACTCGAAACACTTAGCAGCTTTTCGGTATAGATTGTATCGCCATAGATAGCGTATACATCGGCAAACGTACCACCGCGATCGATAGCAATTTTTAACATAGCTAGCCTTGTAATAAAAATGTTACAATGTAAGAGTATTATAAAACAAAAAGGAGCCACTTTGAAACCCACCAAAATAGTAGCCACAATCGGTCCTAGCTCGATAGATAAAATCGAAAAGCTCATTTGTGAAGGTGTGGATGTTTTTAGGCTTAACTTCAGTCACGCCGATCACAAAACACACAAAGCATCTATACAAAAAATTAGAGAAATCGCTAAAAAACTAGGTACGAAAACGGCAATTTTACAAGATATCAGCGGACCAAAGATTCGTATAGGCGAGATCGATGGAGTATTGGAACTCAAAAAGGGCGATATCATCTATCTCGTCAAATCCAATCCTACTTCATCCTATGAGCTCACCCTCTCCTATCCCGAGATTATCGATGATTTAAAAGCCAGTGAATATGTCTTCTTCGCAGATGGCTCCATACGCGCAAAAGTTTTAGAAGTAGATAATGGTAGAGCCAAACTTCTTGTCAAAAACGCTGGTGTGCTCTCGAGCCGCAAAGGCATCAATTTCCCCCACTCCAACCTCAGCCTCAGCGCC
>WGBC01000076.1 GCA_015494535.1 Nitratiruptor sp.
TGTTTACCTAACAAGAAGTGAACAACGTAGCTTAGCTCGTTATCCCATGTACCTCTGGTGTGCTGGTTCATACCCATTGTCCAGAAGCTCACTACCTTGCGGCCTTTTTCTACATAGAGATCTTTGAGTCTTTTAAGTTTTGCTTTGAAGCTCTCTAGGCTCTCATCTGGATCACCTTTGGCGACTTGTGCTACATAATCAAGCGTATATGGTTCAAGGGATTTTTTGAACTCTTCGAAACTGATCGCCCAGTGCTTACCTGCAGCTTTGGCGTGCTTCATCTTCATGACATCGGTATTTCCATAACCAAATGGAGCTAGAGCTTTTTTCTCATCTTCAGAGAGTTTTTTGTGATCTTGATGCCAAACTGTCTCCATCTCTTTCTTGCTGTATCCAAGTTTTTCGGCATGTTTTGGATTTCTCATACCATAGCCGATATCTGGATAACCGGTGGCAAAAACTGTATATTCTTTGACAAATTTCCAATCAATCGCATCTGGATGATCATAGACGATACTTCTAGCAATGTAATTCCAAATAGCTAGGTCGGTATTTGGCTTGAAGATAATCACATCGTCCGCCAAGTCACAGCTTCTATGAGTATAGGTAGAAAGAACGACTACTTTTACTTTGTCTGGATTGGAGAGTTTGCGGTCTGTACAGCGCGCCCACAAAATCGGGTGCATCTCCGCCATATTTGAGCCCCAGAGCACTATCGTATCGGTAAGCTCAATATCGTCATAACATCCCGCTGGCTCATCGATTCCAAAGGTTTGGATAAATCCAGCAACCGCACTAGCCATACAGTGGCGAGCGTTTGGGTCGATGTTGTTGCTTCTAAATCCAGCTTTCATCAGTTTTGCAGCTGCGTAGCCCTCTTGGACTGTATACTGACCAGAACCAAAAAATGCCACGCCAGTTGGTCCAAGCTCATTGTAGGCTTTTTTAAACTGCTTCTCCATCTCATCGAATGCTCGCTTCCAACTAACTGGGCGAAATTTCCCTTTTTTATCAAACTCACCCTTGTCGTTCATGCGAAGCAGTGGAGTTTTCAGCCTGTCGGCACCATACATGATTTTGGCGGTAAAGTATCCTTTGATACAGTTAAGCCCGCGATTAACCGGCGCTAGCGGGTCACCCTTGACAGCCACAATCCTGTCATCTTTGGTAGCGATCATAATACCACATCCCGTACCACAGAATCGGCACACCGCTTTATCCCAACGCCATCCCTTCTCTGCCTCATTTGCGGCAGCTTCCATCTCTTTTGGAACACTTAGTCCCACTGCACTCGCTGCAGCCGCGGCAGCTGTGCTCTTTAGAAAGTCACGTCTATTCAAAGCCATTGAAGCCTCCTCTTGTACTGCTTAAATAAGCATAATTTTACACACTAAATATTTTACGCTTATAAACTTAATTAATCCTTGATATAAATCAAATTTAATAAAAAGTCCCAAGAATAAATTAAGATAAAATTACTCCTATTTTGATGATAATCAAGTTATTTTGAAGACCGATTTGTTATCATTCAAAAAAATTTAAAAAGGACTACTATGCTCTATCCTGAGTTTTTTGATAAGGTCGAATCGATCCTACTCTACGATCCATTGGCGGATTTCCTAGGAGCCATCGAAGCGGGAGCGGTGGAAATAACCTATTTGGACGTTGTGAAATTTGCTGGACACTCCTGTCCTACAGTTGCCGGAGCGTATCTTATGAGTAAAGTTGGCTTACAGAAGCTCTTTGCAGATGCGCTGCCTATCCGAGGAGAAGTAGCCGTATATATAAAAGGAAAAAAGAGCGAGGGCGTCAATGGCGTAATTGGCAATACCATCGCCTACATCTGTGGCGTGAGCGACGAGGCAGGATTCAAAGGAATTGGCAACAGGTTCAACAGAAGCAACAAACTCTTTTATGATGCCAATATTAATGGAGAGGTAAAGCTCGTGCGTTTGGATACAAACGAATCGGTTGAGATCTCTTACGATCCATCAATCGTGCCACCAGATCAAAAGATGAAATCTCTAATGCAAAAATTAATGCAACAAAGCGCTACTGCACAGGAGAAAAAAGAGTTTCAGACCCTTTGGCAGCAAAGGGTCGCTAATATACTTCTTGAAAAGGATCTCTTGCCAAAACTTATCAAGGTTTTTTAATAAAGGTAAGATATTCTCCTCCTGCCTCCTGGCAGTAGACTTCATAGCCGTTTTTTCGCATCTGATCAATCAGGGGCTCTGGCTTGAAGTCGCTTTTGAGCACCACTACTGCACCGCTTGGCAAGCTCTGCAGCTTCTTCATAGTCTCAGCTAGCGGATTCTTGCCGCTATCAAGCAGGCTTGCTACATCAATCACCTCATCAGCCTCTTTAGTAATCCATTGAGGAACTTTTTCAATTTGCGTCTCTTCTACTTTTATATCCAGTGGCTCTTGCCCCACAGCCTCTCTGACATGATTGAGCAGATCTACTGGATCCATACCCCCTACAATAGCTGCTTGTTTAATAGCTGCCACTCTAGCAACGGTGCGGCGAAGGATCGGGTTTTTGAGCTTTTTAAACTTTGGATTGATCTTGATAAGCTCATCTTCCAAAAAAGGATAGGCTTTCAGTAGATCGTGAATCTTGGTATCGAGCGTTATCTCCATATCTTCTCTCCTCTTTTATAGCGCAAAAACATCATCATGAAATCTTTGATGATAAGTGCCAAACAGTAGATCCATAAAATATCAAGCCAGATATTGCGCGGGTACTCCAAATAGAAATAAAGCACCGGCAATCCCAAAACAATAGGCCATTTCATATAGTAAAAAAACAGAATCCCAGCGCCATAAAGATGGCGCATGATGGACTTTAGCTCCCTCATCCAGCACCCATCGCTTTTTTGACCGCATCGCTTGCCATAGAGATATTCCAAGGTGGATCCCAGACAATCTCTACTTCCACGTCTCCCACACCTTCCACGCGCTTCACCGCATCTTCCACCCACTGCTTCATCATCTGATGCAGCGGACACCCTCTTGTAGAGAGCGTCATCTTCACATGCACGTTGTTGTTCTCATCAATATCCACATCGTAAATCAGCCCCATATCCACCACATTGAAGCCAACTTCCGGATCGATAACCGTTCGTATTGCATCATAAATCTGCTCTTTTGTAATCTCAGCCATTTTCACTCCTAAAACTCAACATCCATTTCACGCTACTTACCAAAAATATAGCACCAATTACCAAAAAACTAGCCCCGGCCCTCATCAAGACAGCACTTGCAAAGAGCAGCCCCATCCCGACGAGCACTGCCCCAACGAGGCTAAAGTAGTACTGCATCCATGCTGCCTTTTTGGGATACATCTCATGAAGCATCGGCACCTTTTGCTTGCCAACTAGCTCGCTGAAGCGATGAAACCAGACCAAAAACGGGATAATCTTATAAAGATGTCCATTGATAAGAAAGAGAAAAAATACAAACAGAAACCAAAAAGCGCTATACAAAAGATTGAGTTGGCTAAGCCCGCTCAAAAGATAGAGAAGTCCCAAAAGAAAAGCAAGCAAAAAACTTCCATACCCAAAGAGCATAGAGGCATACCAGATCTCAAACTCTTTTCGCACGCGCGTTTTGTAGATGAGATAGATCTGATAAAAGTAAAGCCCCACCGATATAAAGCTTAACACATAGCCAATATGCTCAAAAATTGCAATATCAAAAAGGGCTCCAACAACTACAAATCCAATGGCTACAACCATCACATCAAGAGCTAGTTTGACAGCCTGCTCTTTAAATCCATGAGCTAAGCCAAACATAGGCAAAAGCACCAAAGAGATCCCATAGATGCTCACCAGCACATACCCGCCAACCACAGCAAAGAGATGGGCTTTGAGGATCTGCGCAACATCCACGCCCATGAAGCCACTCAGCGTCAAAGCCATCAAAAAGCCAAAGATAATGCCAATGAGCAAGAAGACATTGGATACCTTCACAGCTTTGACGGTGACGCTTCTTAGCTCACTCTTTCTAATAGTTAAAAAGGTATCGGTAGCAAAAATCACCATCGCCACCAGCACCAAAGCCCCGCCAAAGCTAAGCAGGATTGGATTAAACCAAAATCCCAAGATAAGCCCAATCACTCCAATAAGCAATACTGGAAAAATGATGTAATACCAATCGACGCTAAAGTGCCCAGTCTCTAACACCACCGGCACGAGCTGCGCCATAGCGCCAAAGATTACCATCATCACATAGCCCACCAAAAAGAGATGCACCCATCCAGCCACGCTCATCTCAAGATAGGAATAGCTTGGCTCGTAAAAGAGAAGAGCAATCATTGAAAGCAGATAAAAAGCAACTCCTGCAACGAAAAATGGCGCTATGAGATTAAATGGCGGCGCGAAATCTTTGGAAACCTGAAACATCCCCCTCCCCCTTGGCTTAGCCGTGGCAGTGGCTATCTGAAAGATCTGCTTTTTCGCTCGCTCCTTCTTTGTAGCTAAATACCAACTTCACCCTACCATCAGGCAGTTCCTCTTTTTCTATGTTGTAGTTCTCTTCTATTTTATTGAGTAGTCCCATTGGCATTTTGTGGTTGATCATAACAAGCTTCACGTTTGGATTCGTCACGAGTTTCAGTCCAGCCATAGCATTTACCATCGGCTCAGGCGGTCCACATCTTGAAGTATCGAAAGCGTAGTAGGTAATGCCATCTTTTTCTAACTTATAAAAATCGACCGTAGCGCCATCTACCGCTACCTTTTCACCCTTTTCAAAAATCTCTTCCATCTTTCCCTCCCAATTAAGATAAATTTACTCCTAATTGTAAGAAAATGGCAAAAAGATGTCATTGATACAAATCAAAAAAGCGGCGCATTTTGGTTTTACGCTTCTTCTCGTAGAGCGCAAGCGCTTCTTTACGCAGATTTTTGGGGATTTTGGAAGTTTTTGGGGCATACTTATAGGGGCGAAGTTTTGCTAAAAGATCTTCAATCTCCCTATCTTTGCCAAACTGCTGCAACCTCTTGGAAAAGTCGTAGAGTTCCTCTCTCGTGCGAAGTCTTACACGCTCATCTTTTTTGCGCCTTTTTAGCATCCAAATAGCTAGCACAAGCACGAAAACGGCTACTCCATAAAAAATCTCATGATGAAAATTTGGTAGCGTAAGCAAATCCATCATCGCCCCATGAAAAACTGCTGCAATTTCACAAAAATATTATCATCATCCCACAGCTCCACCCAATCTATCCCACTTTTGGCGAAAGTAGCGTAGTTTTGATCGAGAGCCCTTTGAATATTACTATGGTACTTCTGCAAGCTTTTGCCTGAGAGCCTCGCACTCTTTTGCCTCAAACTCTCGCAATCGACAAGCTGGGCATACTCATCCATTTTGGCTCTCTCAATGGAGTCTCTTGCCACAAAGCATGCCACATCGTGCTTCGTTGCAAAGAGGCGCAAATCGATTTTATCCAAAAAATCACCCAAAAATATGATTAAGGATGGCTCTGGAATCTGATAGAAGATTTTTTGCACTTCGGTATCAAGTGAAGTGCCTATAAGATCTTGCTCCATAGCTTTGGCAAAGCCTTCAATTTGCCCCAAGGACTCCATCGGCACCGCTTTCCCATCAATCCCTACGACTCGCTCTTTCGTTCGCATCGCACTCAAAGCCACTAGCAAAAAGGCCTCTATGAGCGTTTGGACTTTGAGCCTTTTTGAGCCAAAAAAGAGCGAACCGGATCGCAAAAAAACGAGCACGATGTTACGGGCTCTCTCTTGCTGATAGACTCTCACATAGGGCTTTTGCATCTTGGCACTGATAAGCCAGTCAATACGCTTGGCATCTTCGTGGTAGTCGTATTCTCTCAGCTGCGCAAAATCATACCCCTCACCCATCAAAGGGGTAGTAAAGATCCCCTCTCTTTGGGAGAAAACCTCTTTTTTGGTCTTAATTATAAGATGATCTATCAAGGCACCGGCACCTCTTCCAAAATTTCATCCAAAATAGCATCGCTCGTTAGCCCCTCGGCTCTGGCTTCGTAATCAAGAATCACTCTATGGCGAAGGATTGGTTTTGCCATCTGCAAGATAAACTCTGGGGTCACATACTCTTGATTCTCCATATAGGCCATTGCTTTTGCCGCTTTCAGGAGTTCTATGCCACCCCTAGGACTGCTTCCAAAGCGAAGTTTGGGATGATTTCTCGTAGCAAAGATAATATCTACAATGTACTCTTTTAGTACCTTATCCACATAAATTTGTGATGCCTCTTTGGCTGCTTGCAAAAGCTCCTGTTGCGAAAAAACCTGCTCTATAGCCACCTCATCTTTTCTTTCGCTACGCTCCAAAATTTCCAATTCATTCTCCCTGCTGCCTACATCTAACAAAATCTTCATCATGAAGCGATCGAGTTGCGCCTCTGGAAGGTTATACGTGCCCTCCTGCTCTATTGGATTTTGCGTTGCCATAACCAAAAAGGGCTTTGGCAGGGCGAAAGTTTGGTTATCGATTGTAACCTGTCTCTCTTGCATCGCTTCCAAAAGGGCAGATTGCACTTTTGCCGGAGCTCTATTTATTTCATCGGCAAGCACAAGATTTGCAAAGACAGGTCCTTTTTTGATAAAAAACTCCATCTTGGCCGGATTGTATATATTGGCCCCGATAATGTCGCTTGGCAGCAGATCTGGCGTAAATTGGATGCGCGAAAAAGCGAGCCCTAAAGCCTTGGCAAACGTTTTAACGGCAGTAGTTTTGGCAAGACCGGGCATCCCCTCTAACAAAATATGGCCTGAGCTAAGAAGTGCAACTAATATGGCATCAATCATCTCCTCTTGGCCTACGATTACCTTTTGGATCTCTTTTTTTAATTTTTCTATTTTTTGCATTTTCTCAATCCTTTCACAATCAACCATTTGGCTCTTAATAAGTTGGCATTATTTTGCAGCATTGCTCTGACATCTTTGAAACAGTGCGGATAACGCAACACCAACAGCGCCAAAAGCTTTTTTCTATCCGCCACTACAATATCTTCAATCTCCTTTTTTCTTAGCAGCAAATAGAGCAAGACCCCGCTTAAAATCCCAGCCAAAAAGATAGCCGCATAGATAAAAAAAGCTCCCATCTTATGGATGGTTGGCTCTATTTTTGGAGGCTCATCTTTTGCATCTACTAATTTTACAGCTACAACTTTGATTGGCACGGGGGCGGTAGAGAGAATTTTATACTTCTCGTAATTAAACTCCGTTAATTTGATTGAAGGGATAGTGAAGTTACTATCGGCAACGATTGCATAGTTGAATCTATAATCGATTTTCGCACCTTTTGGCGTGAAGCTTATCTTTTTTTGCGGCTTATCGGCTAAGACTTTTACTCCATCGACTTGTAACAAATTATCAACCTTTGGCACATACCCAATCCCTTGCAAACTTACGCTCACATAGAGTGGCTCGTAGGATTTGATACTTCGCTTATCCACTCGGATACGCAGATGAAAATCGCCATAGAGATTCACTTTTTTAACCGGCTTGACCGCGATAGTGCTACTTTGGGGCTCAAGCGTGACCACCTTGCCCTCTAATGGCTCGGTCTGTTCATAACCGGTTCCTAAAATGTCCCTTCGTATCTGCTCGATAGCCGCTTTTTTGTATTGCAAAGTATAAGATATGCTCACTTGCCCGCTTTTGACAGGAAAAAGCAGATATGTAAAAGTGTAGCGCCCATCTTTTATCTGCTTGCCCAAAAGGTAAAACTCATAATCTTGACTTCTCTTTGGAGCGAATTTCACCCACGCAAGCTTCTCATACTCTTTATCGCTATATTGTAACTGCACCAATAAAGGCTCTTTCACAAAGAGCGTAGTTTTGCTCAAAGTAACGTTCACATCTGCGAAAGTGAGAATCGCTACTAAAAGGCTACCAAGGATTTTTCTCATCCATATATCCTTTGTTGATAAGCTCGTAAAGCCTGGAGCTTTGGGGGATGGAGCTTGTGCCTTTGGTGCTGGCTCCCTTTTGCTTCTTGCCACCTTTGGCGTTGCCAGCGGTTATGGCTAGGTTGATATTGGCTCCTCCTGCATCTTTTTGCTTCTTGCCATCCTCTTTGCAACCTTTTTTTGGCACAACTTTTTGCTTTGCAAAGGGCAAGAGCGGCTTTTTTTGCTTCTTTTTGAAAATGAGCTTTTTTATATGCCAAAAACTCTTCTTGCTTTTGCGCAAGACATAGCTTTTGAGGAAATTGCGCAACGCAGCTTGAATTTTTCCCTTTTTTTCATAGCAAATACCAAGATTGTAATAGACTTTTGCTTTTACCTCTCTATCCGTAGAAGAGATGGATCGAAAAAGCCTCACAGCATCATCTACTTTGCCAAGAGAGCATAATGCCACCCCCAGGCCAAACCGAGCCTCTAAAGCTTCTATGCCTTCAAGATATTTGATGGCCTCTTTGTAGCGCTTGGTTTTTATCAGTTCATACCCTTTTTGTAGCCTATACTCGTCAATAAGCCCCGCGTGCGCAGGAATTACCATCAACGTAACAACCGCAAGAGGCAAGAAACTTGCAAAAAGCGTGGTATGGATGTGCACATAGAGCAAAAAAGCCAAAAGAAGCGGAATATAATAGAGCTGGATCTCCTGTTTGCGCTTGATTGACTCTTTTTGCGTAGAGGCAAAAAGCTCGTCCATATCGCTTATTTCTGTACCAAGTTGTGCAAAAAGCGGATTGAGCCGAGAAACCACCAATTTGCCGTTTTGCTTGAGGTAACCATCGTCCGTAGGGATAAGAGCGCCCTCTTTCGTACCAATACCTAAGGTATAGAGTTTAATATCTTTGGCTTTTGCGATGTTCCGAAGCTTGTTCACATCTTCAAACTCTCCCCCATCGCTCAAAATGAGCAGGCGCTTTGTGCCATCAAACCTACCCACAAACTCCAAAAGTTTTGTAAAATCTGTTCCTTTGGTCAAGATAGCGCTTTGATCCAAACTATCTAAGGCCTGCAACAACGCCTCTTTATCAGTAGTTGGAGGAGATAGCAGCAAAGGGTTCGTGGTAAAAGCGATAAGAGCTATAGGCATAGGCGAAGCCTGGATAATCTCTTTGGCTTTCGCCTTTGCCGCCGCCAACCTGTTTGGTTTGAGATCTTCGGCTCGCATGGAATTCGAAAAGTCGATAGCGATAAAGAGTGGTTGCAAAGATATATCACTACTTTGTGGTTTTACAATTACAGGCTTTGCCAAAGCCACAAAAACCAAAGCCAACACGATAGGCAACAAAATATGGCTTTTGCTGCTATTTTGCAAAATAATTTTTGGGTAAAAAGGAATAGCGACGCTTTTTTTCTTGATAAACCAAGTGAGCAACAGTGCTGGAATAACGAAAATGAGCCAAAAAGGGTGCATGAAACTCATAGATACCTCTTTATCTGCCATAAAAGCAGCGCAACAAGCATCACGCCAAACGAAAAAAAGAGATAGCGCTGGTTCACATAGATACCGCTTCGAAGGGGGCTACTCTCCAAAGCATCAATCTCTTTGAAAACCGCTGCAAGATCTTCAGGGCTTTTTGCCGCAAAACTTTTACCACCGCTACTTTTGGCGATCGTTTCAAGCAGTTTTTTGTCATACTCATTGCCTATGCCCACTGTATAGATTCTAGCACCAATCTTTTTGGCAGCCTCCACCCCCTCTTTGGGCGAGTATGTGCCACTGTTATGGTGTCCATCGCTAAAGAGAAGTATCACCTTCTCTTTTGCATTATTTTTTTTGAGCAGCTGCACCGCTTGCATCAAAGCGTCGCCAATTGCCGTGTTGTTACCTGCAAGACCAACTTCCAAGTAATCAAGAATGAAATCGAGTGCCCTGATGTCGTAAGTGATACCGCTTGCAGGATAGGCAAAGCTGCCAAACACCACAATCCCCACATTGTCATCAAAGCGTTTATGCAAAAAATGGCGCAAAAGTTTCATAAGCGTAGCGAATTTACTCTCTTTGCCAAACTCCCCCTCCATCGAGCCACTAGCATCAATGGCCACCACAAGATCGCGCCCCTTTTTGGCGCTTTCAGCAAAGGAGCTATAAGTAAAGGGACCGGCTAAGAAAAAGACAAAAAGTGCGCTAATGAGTAGAGGCAGATACTCTTTTTGCAGCAAAGAGGAGGGCAAAAAGGAGGTTTTGGCAAAGTAGATCTTCAGAGGCTCTCTTTTGCAGCGCACAAAACAGACTAAAAGTGCTAGTAGCAAAAAGGCTACGGAATAAGCAAAGGCAAAATGCATTACTCCATATCACTTGCTAATTTGAAAATATCGCTAAAATCATCGATAAAGCTTTTGCACCGCTCACATATCATCTCTCCGCCTTTATAAGCAAAAGGGGTCTTGCACTCACTGCAGATTTCTAGAGTGTGATGAATCAGCTCCTCGCCTCTGTCAAATGCATATGTAATGAGATCTATTTGCTCCTTATCGCTGATAGCTTCTGGCTTGCAGATGTCATTGCAGATATTACAATCTATGCATCTGCCAGCCACAAACCAAATCGCAGCCCCATCTTGAGAGAAAAAGAGCGCGTTTGTCGGACAAAATTGCACGCAATCGCCGCAATTGGTACAACTATCGTTTATCTCTTTTGCAGTTAAAAAGGAGTAGTCCGTAGCAATCTGCTTGTTTGTTATATCCTGAATTTTTGCTTTAATGCTGTTTTTCAAAAGCGTGGTTTTTACAGGAAGTCTCTCGATAGTATTGGTCGCATCTTTGAGAGGTTCATTTGCCACATCTTTTGCTGCGCTATATAAAGCTTTGAAAAAGCCTCGGCGCTGGGGCTCATAAGGTTTTTGCTCTATGATTTTGCCAGATCCACTCTCTTCCAAAAAGCGTTTTGCCTCTTCAATTCTAGCTTCAATAGATGCTAGCGTTTTGTTCTCTGGATTGAGACTGCACCCCTCGCAATGCGAGAGATCCACAAAAAGTTTATCACTACGCAGCGCCATAGAGATAAAGTGCTCTATGCTAAAAGCACTAAGACATGGGATGTCTTTTTTGCACGAGAGATGGTTGGAGTTTTTAAGCACATAAGCATTTGGATCAAAAAAATCTAGACTCAACGCCTCACTTGGACACACTCCCAAACACACCGAACAGTTAATGCATTTGTCAAAATCTACGCTAAGCCTTTTTCGATCGAAAAAAAATGCATTTTCTGGGCAAATCTGCAGACACTCTTGGCAATCGTTATGGAAATAGTCCGTGCGCAAGCATCGCAAGAGATCGAAGCTAAAAAGCTCTCCCTTTTGCTTATACTCCATCATCTTCCACTTCCTCTGCAAGCTGCTCGTAATCGCTAAAAAGATAATCTATCGTGAAATCGCACACGTCTTTGTAAAATGGCGTCGTAGCAGCCTTTTGGATTCCTATAAGATATGGCGGCACCCATTGTAAAAGGTGGTTTTGCAAAAACCTCTTGGCAACCCTGTCCTCATCCTTGAAAGCCAAATTTTGCATAAAGCCAAATTCTATACAGAGGTGATCAGGCGCTAAGATTTCGGTCTTGTTCATATCGATTTCATACCCATTTTCAAAGTAGAAAAACATCACTGGATTTTGCAGGCCCACCAAGATCTCTCCCGTGGAATCCACTACCAAGGACTCAACAGGTTGGGAGTTGACTACAAAAAGGGAATTAAAATCGATATTGAGCTCATCCTCAAGCTCTTTGGTATCTTTTTGCAAAATGTAGTTCTTTGCATCCTCTCCAATAGTAGTTAAAAGATCTGGATTGGTTTTGAGATCTTCAATCTCTTTAGTTCCTAGTTCCTTTTGAAAAAGGCGCGACAAAAATGCATATACAAAAGCGCGTGCTCTGTTGTCCAATAACAATCCTTTTATTTACAAAATTATCCAAGCACTAATGTAATAAAACGAAACAATTGCAAAATTGTAACGGAAAAAAAGCGTTAAAAAAAGCACACCCAAAAGCGTAGCGGTTTGCGCTTTTTAGCTTTTTTGCAGTGGCCACAATTTACACTTTCTGTTGAGTCTATTACATTAGTGCTTTTCATCTTCGTTTACCGCCAAAAGGCGGCAAATCTTAGAGACACCCTTTAAAGAAAGACTTTTTTGGTGGTGGAGGGGCTTTGAATTCATGCGCTTCTATCGTTTTGCCATCGCTCTCAAGCTTACCAATGATTGTCACTTCATTACGGTTTGCAGCCTTTTCCAAAAGCTCACTTACATGGATACCTTCTGGCTTGATATAATAAATTTTACCTTCATCATGCACAAAAAGCACCATTTTCATTTTTTCTGGCTCTCCCGGTACCCACTCGCGAAAACATCCACCCTCGCCGCAGTGGTAAGACTCTAATCTACAATCTGCAAAAAGGTCATTTTTCGCACACCACTCTGTCGTCAAAAATCCCTTTTTCTCAAATTCACCCTTTTCACCGCTGCTAGCAAGCAAACCAGCAGCCACAAGGGCTAGTAAAGCTAACTTTTTCATTTTGCAACCTCCGCTTTTTGTGTCTGCAAGTAGGCTACTATATCTTCAACCACCTTTTTATCCAGATAGTTAAATGGAGGCATGGTTGAAGTTCTGTTGCCTTTATCATCTACCATATACCATGCAAAGTTTGGATGAGCGTTTCTGTTATACCCTGGTACCACCACCGCATTTGGATCCAAAATTGACTCTCTCAAATAGGCCGCAGTCGCTTGCCCTCCGATATTGCTAAGATCTGGCGCCATGAAAGCTGGTGCATTGTGAAAATCTTGGGTATTATGGCAGCTTGCACAGTTTGTCTCAAACTCTTTTTTACCATTTACAACGTCGCCTTTGGCCTTTTCTGTAACGACTGCTTCAAGAGCTTTGTTCTTCGCTCCTGGCAATTTAACAGCTATCCAAGATGAGAGTCTCTTGAGTCCATCTCTTTGTAGCTCTTTCCCATCCCATGCTGCAACTGCAATAGCAAGCTCATTTTTGGAAGGCTTACTGTAAGCGTCTTTGATAGGTTTCACTACCATACCACCCCACATGCCGCCTTTTTTGTTGACATAATGCATATCTGTGCGAAATTTGACTGATCCGTCTTTGATCTCAGTCATAGAGCGAAAACCCTCGCTCACAAATGCTCTTTGGTATGGCAATGTGCCTCGTTTTTTCATTTCTTTTTCAAACTTCTTAAGCTCTTTGCCAAAGTAATTGGTGTTGTGAGGGTTAACTTGATGGGCTACATCCCCCTTCCCATTTGGCTCATAGACTCCCTGTCCATAAGCTTTGCGAATAAAAATCTCTACAGGCCTTCCATCGCTTCCCATACCTATATATGGAAGTTTTTTAGGCTCATCGGCATTGCTTGCAAACTGCACCGCAAAGCCATCAGGATAAATATCGCTTTTGTAGCCCTTGAAAATGTCTTTACTCTTATCAGGCCAGCGCATGATGATAGCTACGTTTTTTCCATCTGTAAAGGCTGCAA
>WGBC01000077.1 GCA_015494535.1 Nitratiruptor sp.
TCCTCAAATACGCTAAAACAGCTTTTGAAGTAGGCAGAATGGATGAAGAGGAGTATCTGCGCTACGAAACGGCACTTCTAGAAGCTCAGACCAAACTAGCCCAAACCAGACTCCAAAAGTGGCAAATCATCGCCCAACTTGCAGTCATCTACGGAAACGATCTTGAAAGGATAGTCCAATGAAAAAAGCCATCAAAATTTCCATATTCTTACTCATCATAGCACTGCTCGTCATAGGTGCCGTAAGGCTGGTCAAAAAGAAAAAAGCCCAAGAGTCAGCCATTCCTATAGCCAAAGAGTATGCAGTCTTGGTAAAGACGATGACACCGAAAAAAAAGCATATACTCCTTACTACTCCATATTTGGCTCTTGTAAAAAGTGATCACGATGTAAGGCTTACAGCCAAATATCCAGCGAGAATATTGGATATCGCGCATGAAGGCCAAAGGGTGCAAAAAGATCAAATAATCCTCAAATTAGACGATACCAATCTCAAATCACAGCTAACCAGCCTCAATGCAGCACTCAGCGCTACACAAAACAGCATAGCCGCTACCAAAGTAGCCCTTGCCAACCTCACTGCCACCCATCAACGCACCAAAAAACTCTATGCTGTGCGTGGTGCTTCCAAAGAGCAGTTGGAGCGCGAAGAGACGCAATTGGCCGAGGTAAAAGCGAAACTATCAAGCCTCAAGGCAAAAGCGGCAGAGCTAAGAAGTAAAATCGCCAGCATCAAAAACGAGTTAAGCTATATGGTTCTTAGAGCTCCATTTGATGCAATAATTGGCAAAAAGTTTGCCAATGTAGGCGACATAGCCATGCCTGGACATCCGCTGCTTAGCCTGACCGATGGTGCGTCAAACTACTTTCTTGTACGTGTTCCGGCAAATACCAAAGTCTATGGCCTACTATATAAAAATAGAACCATAAAAATGCAAAATACACGCTCCACATTCAATAGCTTGCGCGAATTCCGTGCCGATGTGAACGATCCGGCACTGATACCAGGAGAGCGTGAGGAAATAAAGCTTATCATCTTCGATGGCGTTGGCACATTAGTACCCCAAGACGCCATCCTCAATAGAGATGGCAAAACCTATGTGCTCATAGCACAAAAAGATCATGCAAATCCTGTAGAAGTGCATATTCTTGCTTCAAGCGATGAAGGAGTAGCGATACAAGAGGATCTAGATGGCAAACAGATTGTCGTGGCAAAACCAGACATATTGCTCAAACTTCTTTCTGGCATCAAACTCAAAGCCATAAAGGACTAAGCGATGTTTGCATACTTTTATAAACGCCCCTATCTACTTTTTGCACTGATAGTTGGCTTTTTTGTGATGGGAATCATCGGGCTTAATGCACTTCCTAAAAACCTCTTTCCCGATGCCAACCGCCCGCAAGTTGTGGTAATTACTTCCATACCGGGAGCCACGGCAGAGGTGGCCGCCAATACCGTAAGCAAGCCAATTGAGCAAGAGATTAGCCGCATTAGCTTGGTTAGAGACGTATCAAGCATAAATGTGGCGAACTTTTCCATCGTCAAGGCTGAATTCGAGTATGAAAAGGGGCTTGAGGCTGCAGCGGTGGATGTGGCAAACGCCCTCTCTATTGCCAGAGGGAAGCTTCCCAAAAATGCAAACCCATCTATCTATACGGTTGGCGATTTTACACTGCCCGTAGAGGTGGTAGCACTCACGCCAAAAAACAAAAATATTAGCTTAGCTGAAATTCGCAAAATCGCAGATTCACATATTAAACCATATCTTTTAGCAAATCCAAATATCGGTAACGTGGAAGTCTTTGGAGGATACCAAAGCGCAATCAATATAGAAGTTGATCCATTCAAAGCAAAAAAATATGGCATAAGTTTTGACAAATTGGCTCAGGTACTTTTTGCCCTCAACAAAGATATTCCCCTCGGATTTACCAAAAGCAACGAAGATTTTTATACCATCACCTACTATGGGGAAAAGGACAATATCGAAAAATTAAAAAACCTCAATATTTTGCCAAATGTAAAACTTGGCGATATCGCGAAGATTAGCTGGAGCTACAAAAAGCGAACAAGTGGGTATCTTGGCAATGGCAAAAGGGCAATTGCGCTCTCAATCCAAAGAGCGCCAGGGGGCAGCGTGCTGGATGTAAGCGATGCAGCAAGAGATGAAATCAAAAAACTTGCCAAACTCTATCCCAATATCGATTTTCAAATTGCCGATACTCAGAGAGACTTAATAGAAACTGCCAACAAAAATATGCTTGAAGCCCTTAGAGATGCTATTATTTATACCCTTTTGGTTTTGCTCTTTTTCTTAGGAAATTTTAGAGCAATTATTGCTGCAGGTATCTCTATTCCATTGGTCTTTTTTGGCACGATTGCTATTATTTGGCTAAGCGGCGGAGAGCTCAATATCGTCATCTATACCGCTATCATTTTGGCTCTAGGAATGCTTGTAGATGATGCGGTTGTGGTGCTAGAAAATATTGAGCGCCATTTGGAGCTCAATGAAGATATGCAAACGGCTATCATTAATGGAACCAAGGAGGTTTTGGGACCGGTATTTGCAGGAACTGTGGGAACTATCGCCATCATCTTTCCTTTGATGTTCGTGGGCGATTTTCCACAGCATATCTTTAGACCGCTCATCTCTACACTCATTATCGCACTACTTGTAAGCTACTTCCTCTCTATCACGTTTATTCCAAGATTTTCTGCCCTGCTTTACAAAAATGGCACAGGCAAAACGAAGATAGAGAAGATTTTTGAGAGTATCTATCAAAATAGTATCGGACGGCTTATTGGACCCTATGTGAGTGTATTGAAATTTTCCAATGGCAAATGGTGGGCTCTTAGACGCATGCTGCTCACTGCTGCGGTAGTGTTCACTTTTGTGCTCAGCCTCAAAAACGTCATGCCTCTTATTGGCAAAGATGTAATGCCTCCTATGGATACGGGTATCATTAAAGCGCAAGTGGCCTTTAGTGCAAACGAAACGGTAGATAACGCAGAAAAGAAACTGCAAAAGTTTCTATCATGGCTACACAAACAGCCCTGGGTCAAAAGCAGTTCCGTAGCTTTTGGGAGTGAAACTGAAGTACTAAGCCTTGGTAGCGGAAACCTTCCAAGCGAAGCGACTATCACTATCAATGCAGTAGATAGATTCCATAGAAAAAAATCCATTTGGGAGCTTGAAAATATCATTCGCGATCAAATTGCAAAGCTACCAGGCGTGAAGAAAAACGATGTTTTCGATTTTGGTGCGACTGCCCTCTCAACCATCAAAGCTCCGCTTGATATAAGAGTGAAAGCAGCTGATTATGAAAACCTGCCAGATAAAGCCAAAGAGATTATAAACGCAATCAAAAATATCAAAGGGCTCACATCCATCAGCCAAAGCTGGGATAAAGACTTTTTAGAAGTTGAAATTGATATTGACAAAAACAAAGCCCTAAGCTATGGAATCACTCCATACCAAGTAGCTATGCAACTTCCAATTAAAGGGCAAATTGTGAGCCTTGCTGCAGATTTGGCTACTATGAATACGCAGTTTGTAAGGCTCTATCTTAAGGGAAAATATAATAAAAACATACAGACACTTAAACTCCTTCCAATAAAAACAAAATTTGGAGAGATTCCACTCTTGGAAATCGCAAAAATTCGCTACAAACTCACTGCAGCAAAAATAGAGCGAGACAAACTGCTCTACAGCGTGGATATAAATGGCTATAGAGCGAAAAGGCCTGTCACCCACATTACAGAAGATGCTGAAAAAGCCCTCAAAACCATCGATACAACAGGCTTTGTGGTTACGCAAGAGGGGGACATCGCTCAGCTTAATGACAGCTTCAAAAGAATGATCAAGGCTATCGGTATCGGTGTTATCATCCTCATAATGACGCTCGTTGCCATATATGAATCGGTGCGTCTAGCCATTATCATGATTTTGGTTCTACCACTCTCCATGATAGGGGCTGCCTGGGGCATGCTGCTCTTTGACAAACCTAGCTGTATGCCAAGCATGGTGGGGCTATTACTGCTCTTTGGTATCATTATCAAAAACGCCGTCCTTCTCATCGACTTTTACAAAGAGTACAAAAAAGAGGGCAAACGCCCATTCGAAGCGGCGCTTCAAAGTGTGCGCGTGCGTTTTCGCCCCGTTATGATGACGGCATTTGGGACGATAGCGGGCATGATCCCTATCGCCCTGGAGCAAGCGGTGGGTTTGGAGCGCCTAAGTCCCTTAGCGGACGTGGCTATTGGGGGACTGCTAGTGGGTACGCTGCTCACACTCATCTATGTGCCACTTTACGCTTACGCTACCGATCCCGATAACAAAAAAACTAATCCTATCGAGAAGATAGAAGAGACGTAGGATGAATAGAGAGTTTTGGCAAAAGCTGCTGCGCATAGAGCTAAGCTTAGCAAGCATCTACATCCTCACCTATGCGCTGCTTTTGCTGATCCTCTCATGGGTGATGCTAGCAGTAGAGCCCAAAAACTTCCGCGACTACTTCGATGCTCTTTGGTGGTCAGTGGTGACTGCCACGACTGTGGGCTATGGCGACATCGTCCCCCATACTATCATAGGCAAGATAATCGCCATCCTCATCATCATAGGCGGCGTCATCGCCGTAGCCGCCTTCACTGCACTTATGACAAGCATACTTGTAGAACGCACCATCGCAGCCAAAAAGGATTATGAAATGCTTGATGAACTCGATCACCACTTAGTCATTTGCGGTTTCAAAAGCCCTCGCCAAGAGGTACTTGAGGGCTTCAAACGCCACTACGGCACCAACATCGTAATCGTCTATCCCGAGCTGGTGCCAGAACTGAAAAAGCTCCTCGAAGAGCACCATCTCAAATGGGCTCAAGGCGAATACAACGACGAAGCGGTGCTCAAAGAGGCGCATATAGAGCGCGCCGATAAAGTGATGATCCTCAACGACCATGACGAATATAGCGACGCCAAGGTCCTCGAGACCGTCATCCTCATCCGATCCCTCAATCCCAACGTCTACATCATCGCCGAGATCGTCGATCCCAAATATGAAAACTACCTTATTAAAAGCAAATGCAACGAAATTATCATGAGCGAAGAGTATAACCGCTTCTTGCTCTCCAAATCTATCACAGAGCCCGGGATGTCAAAGGTAGTACGAAATCTGCTCAAAACCCAAAACTTTCGCATCGTCACCGACCATCCTTTTGTAGGCCGTAGCTACAAAGAGGCATTTGAGGAGAGCCTGCAGCAAGGAGAGATACTTTTAGGCGTGATCAAAAACTATATCTCCGAAGCCAAACTCAAGCATATCGTGCTATCCAAGCTGCGATTTGGCGGGGATGCGAGCAAATACAAAACGATGCTTGCCAAACTCAAAAAAGGAGAGCTAGAGATGGAGGTGGCGATCAACCCGGAAGACGATTTTATCATCCCCGAATTTGCGGCAATCATCATAATGGAGAGAAAACATGGATAGCAAACTTTTTGCCAATATGGACAGCAAAACCAAAGAGGTCTTCTTGCAGCTATGCAAAAAAGAGCCCATCAAAAGCGGCACCATCATCAAAAAGGAGGGTGCAAAGACCGATAAGGCCTTCTTTTTACTTGAAGGCACCGTGAACGTAAAAAAGAGCTCCTCTCAGGGAGAGATGGGGGTGGCCACCATCCAAGGCGGCGAGGATGTACTCTTTTCTTTTACCTGCATGCTCGATGGAGGCAAGAGCCTCACCAGCATCGAAGCTACGAGCGATTGCGTGCTGCTGTCGTTTACCAAAAAAGAGTTTTTACAATTCTGTACACAAAACCCCGAAGCAGGCAACCAGATGCTAGTAAACGCTCTCTCGATGATGGCTGCGTTTTTGCGCAAAAGCGATGAAAAGATCGCACAGATGTATCAAACACTAGAAGAGGTGCTATGATGAAAGAAAAAATCGCTCTTATCAAGGAGATCTACCAGCTTGGAGATGACCTGCACGAGCGCAAAGAGGCGCTGCAAAAGATCGCTCCCTACGTAGATGAAATTATGGAGACTTTCTACGAAAAACTCCAACAAAAGCCAAATTTAGCGGGCTTCATTCCCGTTGAGCGCATCGAGGAGCTCAAAAAGAAGCAAATCAAGTTCCTCCAAGACCTACTCACGATGCCCTTCGATGAAAAACTCTACAAACACATCGCCAAAGTTGCCATCGCCCACTACCACATCAAGCTCGATCCTTTATATATGTCCTATGGCTACCATGTACTATCAGACCTCATCCTGGCCCAGTCCCAAAAAGACCCTACGCTGCTACCCTATCTCAAGCTCATCATCAAGTATCTCAAAGTGGCCGAAGCCATCATGAGCGAGGAGTATTTCGCTCAAAAGACCCTGGCCGAATCACCCTACCGCGCCGATGACCTCTTTGAGGCCATCAACATCTTGCATATGGCATACGTGCGCTGCCAGGACTCCTTCGCTTCTATGAAGGTAGATGCAAAAGCCAAAGAGATGTTCGAAAAGAGTTTAGAAGAGCTCCAACCCTATCGCGAGGTCTTGGAAGAAGCGGGACTTAATCTTAGCACCATCAAGCGCTTTTGCACCCAGTTCGCCAACGAACCAAATGAACAAAACTTAAAGCATCTGCAACACAGCATCGAGCGGCCTTTGACGGATCTGCGGGTATCGGCATATTTGAGCATCGATAGCGCCTTGGCGCTGCTGCGCGCCATGACAGACATTATTTATCGCAGAAGCGTCACCAATGAGCAGCGCTTAGATATCCCCACCATCCAGCAAACCATCCGCAAACTCTTGGCGCACAATTTTGGCTGGGCTATTGAAAGGCTTGCATTTTTCGACGAAGAGCCGGGAGAAGAGTTTGACATAACGAAGCTACTAGCATACAAAGAGCATCTTTTCTATGTGGCCATCGATTGTGGCGATGTAGCGAACAAGCTCTATGTGCTCGAAAGTATCGACTTGATTCTCGAAGCCATCAAACTCACTTTATACCTACGCTCCAAGGAGGAGGCATGAAGGCCGAATACTGCTACGCACTGCCCGAAGGCGAGGTACTCCACGCCGAGCATCCCGAGTGGCCCCTTTTTACTGTGACGATACACGGCAGCGATACCGAACGCATCAAGCTCTCCAAGCGCTTGGTGTGCGCCGTAAAGCACTTGCCACTGCGCCTACAGATCCATTACCAAAAGAATCCCATGAAATCGATCGAAGAAGGCGTGGCAAAAGATCCCTCGCTTACATGGAACGGTAAGATTCTCCTCGAAGGCTTGGTGAGCGCTGAGGAGATTACACAAACTTTCGAACGACTCTTGCAAAAGTGATATTTACTGACCGTTAAGTTATGTATGCTACAATAATTCCAAACCAAAAAAGGAGGAAGAATGAACGTCCCAACACCCGAACAAGTAGAACAGATGATGATCGAAAAGATAGGAGTATTGCCGGAATCTCTCAATCTCGCAAAAGCCGTGGATCCTAGATTTCTCATCGAACAGGCCATGAGCAGCAAATTCAGCGTCCAGGATGAAAAGAACCCATTCGATCCCAAAACATCTATGCTCATCATGCTTGCCGTCTCCATGACCCTCGGCAGCGACGAGTGCGCAGAGGTGCAAACGAGAATGCTTAAAAAGATGGGTCTAACTAAAGAGGAATTAGCTTACCTGGTCAAAATCGTCAAACACGCCCACACAAGTGCAGTAATGGGCAAAGCCAAGGCCGCTTTTAAAACTTTTGAAGAGTGATGGGGCGTTACGCCCCAAAAGGATAGCTATGAGCCATCGTCACCATGTAAGTGGTAAATATCTCTTCATCACAATTGTGCTGAATCTCATCATCACCATTGCTCAGATAGTAGGCGGGTTAGTGTCGGGCTCTTTGGCACTTTTGAGCGATGCTATGCACAATTTTAGTGATGTATTAGCTCTTGTGATAGCATATGTGGCAAACCGACTTGCAGCTAGACCAAGTACAAAAGAGTATACGTTTGGGCTTAAAAGAGCTGAGATCTTGGCAGCCCTTTTCAATGCTTTGGTGCTTGTTGGCATTGGGATATTTTTGATAGTGGAGGCTTTTCATAAATTTTTCCAGCCTGAGCCTATTGCATCATCTTGGGTTATATGGCTTGGGATGTTAAGCATTATTCTTAATACTGCAAGCGTTTTGCTTATCAAAGAGGACTCCCATGAAAATATGAATATCAAAGCTGCCTATTTGCATCTACTCACCGATGTAATGACATCTGTAGCGGTGGTAGTTGGCGGTATATTGATGGCTGCTTGGGATATATATTGGGTAGATCCACTTATATCGATATTGATTGCTCTTTATCTGATCAAAGCTGCATTTTCGCTTATAAAAGAATCAAGCTCTGTTTTGATGCAGTCTGCTCCAAAAAATATCGATATAGAGAAAGTTGCAAAAATGATAGAGAGTGAACCAGAGATCGACAATGTGCACCATATTCATCTTTGGCAGCTAGATGACAAGCATATTTTCTTGGAAGCCCATATCGATTTTAAAAAGGATCTGAACTTATCGCAATGCAATAAAATTTTAGAAAAACTGGAAGATAAGTTAGAAGCTTTGCATATTTCTCACACCACTTTTCAGTGTGAATATAAAAGAAAAGATAGTAAATCAAAAATAGGAAAAGAGATTTGATGTGGGAAATATTGACATTCAATAGATTTATAGCGCAAGATGTTTTGATATTTTTCTACTACATAGTGGCAATTTTTATGCCTCTTTTTTTCTTTATTTTTAGAAAATATTTGATCAAAAACATAGCTTTTTTTCAAAAAATTCATCAACAGATGAGCATTTTATATAACTCTTTGCCACCTCGATCTAAGATATTTTTTTGGATATTTACTATTTTGATGTTTGTGTTTGCCGAGCTTGTTTGGAGGATGTCATTTGAAGCGATAATAGGCTATTTTGATATGCATGATTATCTGTATCAAATAATGCAGCAAAGAGCATAGACGAGTGATTGTTTTTCCTTACAAAACTGCAAAAAGCGAAAAAATTCTCAAGTAGCGAAAGTTGTTCACATTGGGTTCATATAGGAAAGTTATATTGACAAAAAGAGAACACAGGAGAAGAGAGGATGAAAAAACTGATTATCGGTGCAATAGTGCTTGGTAGTGCATTGCTAGCGCAAGATGCCAAAGAGATTATGGAAAGAAACGGCTGCTTTGCGTGTCATGGTATGACTATGAAAAAAAAGGCTCCGGCGTTTGCCTGTATAGGAAAAAGAAATATACGTTTTGAGGGAGCCAACGCAAAAGCTGTGATAATGAACTCTATCAAAAACGGTTCACATGGAAAGTATCCCAGGTGTTCTGGCAGCGTAATGCCTCCATATAAAAATCTCTCTTTTACCGAACTCTCTTTGATAGCTGAATATATCTTGGATCATGCAAACGAATGTAAAGGTCACGGTCCTATGCATGGAATGGGTATGAGAAGAGGCATGAGATAAGGAGGTGCGAGATGTCCATCAAGAAAAAGAT